>JAQICD010000181.1 GCA_027858715.1 Prolixibacteraceae bacterium | reverse complement strand
CACCTACAGATAATGTGAAAATGTCTCCTGCCAGCATCCCCCCACTTCCCCACATTGATTCATGGTTTGGTGATTTGTTTTCAACTCTCACTCCTTGTGGAAACAATGATATATAAGGGAAGCCGATTGTTGACAATGGTGTATCGGTTAAAGAAGGGTATCCGTCAATTTCAGGTAAAGGCGGAAAAGTGGGAGGTAAGGTAAAATACTCTGGTTCAATTAATAATCCCGATTCGTGTCTGCTCATTATTGCTGTTAAATAATCAGTTACATCTGGCGAGGGGCTTGGGTTGAGTTCAAAGGTGATAGCAAATTCAGATTCTTCATCATTGTTAACATCAATTTCGACAAATTGAATTGGTTGATCCAGGGTGAAAGGTAAATTGCTGTGGTTAATATAATCTATGGTAGGTTGCGCTTTTACATTGCTGAAAAATAAAGCAAATGCAAATAACATAAAAAATACAATGGTGATTCTTTTCATAGCTATAATGGTTTAAAATAGATTGTATGTTAAAATTGTTATGCTCTCAAAAATAGAGTAATTATTTTTTATATCCAATAGTTTAATTCCCCCTTTTTATTGAGAACCAGATGCCCGGAATGCACAAAGCCGCAAATGTTATGAAATAAAGATTCATGCTTTGTACAAACAAATCAATGTTTTGTGCTGATATCGATTCTTTTGACAAAAATATAGAGATAAATATAGTGGCTGTCATCATGCTAAGTGTTTGACCAAATACGCGCATTGTTGCATTGATGCCAGATGCAATTCCATAATGATGTTTTTCAACCGAACCCATAATGGCATTGGTGTTGGGCGATGTAAAAAGTCCAAAACCGAACCCCAAAATAGCCAGCGAAGTGGTAATATAAGTAATAGACGATTCGGAGCTAATAAAAATCATCATTACGAGCGAAATAAATGTAAGAGCCATTCCTGATGAAGCCAGAATTCCTGCATCAATTTTATCGGACAATCGGCCGGTAAGCGGAGCTGTAATTGCCATAATGGCTGGTTGAATAACTAGTACAAGTCCGGCTTCGCCCGGGCTAAGTTTTTTTGAATACTGGAGGTACAGGCTAAGCAAAAAACTCACACCAAATGTTGAGGCATAATGTATTAACGCAGCAAGGTTCGAAAATGTAAAGCGTTTGTTCGATTTCAAAAGGTTGACGTTTAGAACGGGATATTCCTTTTTGGTTTGACCAATAAAGAAAACGATCATAAATGCAATACCGGTTGTGAACATTAATATTCCGGGTAAGGTTTTAATTTTGCCACCTCCGAATATAAATAAGAAAATGGCCAGGGCATAAAGAATTCCTCCTTTGTAATCGAATGGATGCTTATGTAGCTTTTGAGTGGCCGATTTTAAGTTGAAATGCGAAAATAGGATTGTAATAATACCCAGCGGAACTGCTGCAAAAAACAGAAGTCGCCAGCCACCCATTTGTGTTAGCAATCCGCCAATAAATGGCCCTACCGACAGGCCGGTATAAACTCCTCCGATGTTAAGTCCAAGGGCAACACCTCGCTTGTGAGGAGGAAAAACATCGGTTATAATGGCTATGGCTGTTACGCTCATTAATGCCGAGCCGGCTCCCTGTAAAACGCGTGAGGCCATTAGCATTGGGATGTTAGCGCTTAAGCCGGTAATTAATGTTGAAATGGTAAAAAGATACAAGCCTATCCTGAAGAACTTAACACGTCCCCAGATGTCTGATGCCTTACTTAACGGAAGCAGAACCATGGCATTGGCCAGTAAAAACGAATTAGAAACCCAGCTTAATGTTGTAGCACTGCAATTAAAATATTCCTGAATATCGGGTAAACCAATGTTTACGGACGATAACATAAATGGATTCATGAACGAAGCAAAAATGGTGGTAAGTAAAACCGGCCATGTGCCTTTTGGTGTAATTTTTTGATTGTTTTGTAGGTTGCCCATAAAATATATGCTGATAAGGAAAAAGCTGAATGGGAGATTGTGTTTCCTTTTTTCTACAATTATAATAAAAAGCAAAACGCTGCGAAACGATTATTGATATCATTTTAACAGCGTTTTGTATGAGTGTATGCAGATATGCAGAATCGTTAATGTATATAGTTTACAAAATCAGTTTATAGCCTTTCCCATGTACGTTGATGATTTCAACTGTCGGGTCGTTTTTCAGGTGTTTGCGAAGCTTGGTAATGTAAACGTCCATGCTTCGGGCATTAAAGTAGTTGTCGTCAATCCAAATAGCTTTAAGTGCGTAATTGCGCTCTAAAACTTTGTTGGCGTTGGTAGCCAATAAACGAAGAAGTTCCGATTCTTTGGTGGTTAGTTTTTCTTCCTTATCGTCGAAAATAAGCAACTGTTTGCGTGCGTCGAAAGTATATTTGCCAATTTGAAATACCGATTGCTCGGTGGCTTTATTATCGTTCGACAGTCTGCGCATGATGGCTTCAATACGGAAAATGAGTTCTTCCATACTGAAAGGTTTAGTCATGTAATCGTCGGCACCAAGTTTAAATCCTTCCAGAACATCTTCTTTCAGATTTTTAGCAGTGAGGAAAATTATTGGTATATCTGCATTAACCATACGGATATCTTTTGCAAGCGAAAACCCGTCTTTTTTTGGCATCATGATATCCAGCAGGCATAGTTTGTATTGATTTCTCATAAAACCGTGATAAGCAGTTTCGCCATCGGGGTACAAATCTGTTTCGTAGCCTTTTGCAATTAAATATTCTTTAAGCAATAAGCCCAAATTTTCATCATCTTCTGCAAGCAGGATTCTAATTTTATTGTCCATTTTTATTCTTTTATTGGGAAGTATATGTTAAATTTAGTTCCCTTGTTAGGCGAACTATCAACTTTAATTATGCCTTTGTGGTTCTCAATAATTTTTGCAACGTAATGCAAACCTAAGCCAAAACCTTTTACATCGTGAACATTTCCAGTAGGAACACGGTAAAAGCGTTCGAATATCTGTTTCTGATGTTCTTTTGCAATCCCAATGCCGCTGTCTTGTACCGAAACGACAACCATTTCTTTTTTATTAAATATTCTTACATTAATTAATGGGGCTTGTTTGCTGTATTTAACTGCATTATCGAGCAAGTTAAATAAAACATTTGTGATATGTACTTGATCGCCGTAAATAATTGAATTATCGACATCGTTATCAAGTGTAATACTGCCGTTTGCCGATTGTACTCGTATTTCGAAATTTTGAACTACGGTCGTAACAATTTCACTCAAATCAAAATTTTTGAACTTGAGTTTTAGTCGTCCTTCGTTAAATACAGCCATTTGAAGTACTTTTTCGACCTGATTGCTCAGGCGTTTGCTTTCGTCGAAAATAACTCTGGTAATACGTTCTAATGTTGAAGGCGAAGAATGAACGGTATTATCGCGTAACATTTGCGATGCCAATGAGATTGTTGAAATTGGTGTTTTTAACTCGTGTGTCATATTGTTGATAAAGTCGTTTTTCACCATTGATAGTTTTTTTTGTCGTAAAATTATAAAAATGGTGTAGGTAAAAATTCCTATTATCAGAATTACCAGAATGGCAGTTGGAACAACCATAATGCCGGTTTCTTTTATAAATTGACTTTGCTCACGGGGGAAGTATATCTTTAGGTAATTTGGCTTTTGTGAACCTATATCGTTTGTGAAGAGTGGAGTCTGATGTTCTTTTTTATTGTTGTTTTTATAGTTGTTTGAGCTTAAAATTATTTTTTCGTTGCCTTGCGGATATGATTTTACTACGTATTCATAATCAAGGTTGATTTCGTTTGAGTGTAGTTCGTTTTTAAGTATTTGTGCAAGTTGTTCGTTATTAATACGATCTTCAATAGGTTTATTCGATAGTTCAAGTTGATATTGTAAGTTTCGTGTGAAAATATTTCGTTCCTCCAAACTTTGATAAAAACGCTCGCGTTCTAATCGATTAAGTTCGGCGAGTGCTGTAAATGCTTCCTGATTTTGCGTTGGAGTAATAATAGTATCGATTTCCTGTATTGATGAACTGGTTCTTATATTACCATACTTGTCTTTTTGAAGGTTAAACGAAAAGTTTATTTGACGTTGGTTTATGATGCCCGTTTCGTAAAAGTGTGGTTTTGTTTGCGATAATTGCTCCAGTGCTCTTCGTTGTTCGGCCAGAATAAATTGCCGGGTTTCTTCTTCTTCAAGTTGGGTGGCAACTTGTATCAGGCAGCGTTTTACCAATTGGTTAAATTGTTCTTCTTTGATATCGGCAGCTTTATTGATAATGTTCATTTGTACAAATATCAACATCGTTAATACTACCGACATTACAATAATGAGTATGTAAATCATTTTTTTGCCCATGAAGCAAATATATAATATTGGGAAAAGACTGTCTTGCAACTTAACATTATTTAACCGCTTGTAAGGTTTTTTTAACCGATCAGATCAAACTTTCATCATTAAAATCCTCTTTGGTTGAAAATCATATATCCCATATTTACCGAAAAAAACCATTTTTGTCCGGGTTTTTCGTAGTAATTTACTTCAAAGCTAAGTGGACCTACTCTTGTTTGTACCACCAAACTTCCCATCCCCATTAAGTGAACGTAAGGGAAAATGTCGTCAGAAAAAACAGCACTTTGCTTTTCTCCGGATTGTATGCCTTGTATTGGGAGAAAACTGTAAAGCTCTGTTCGCAAGTGTGTGTTTTTTGATATATTAAACAGGAATTTGCCTCCAACTGCAAAATACTGATAAGCTCTGTATTGTTCGTTGTAGATCGATTTGCTGTTTGGAGTAGGTGCAAAAGCAGGCGCATTTATTGCCGATGCTGTGTAGTTGCTGTATAAAGTATTGTTGTTGATTTGCGCTTCAGCCATAGCACCCAGTGTAATGTATTTTGAGGTTTTAAAATACTTATCGTATAAAGCTCTGATTTGAAAATAACTGTGATTCGTTGACGATTCTTCCTGGATAGGTGCTGTTGTGCCGGGATTGAATTGTTCAAATCCGTTAATGTATCGCATGGTAAAAAGTTTACGTTCACCTTCGGTTGGAAATATTTTGTAATCGTAATTTTTTTTATCAATTCTTATATGTGCGCTGTATGCATCGATGCTTGTTTCATCCAGTTTGTCTCCTTCGTTGAAAACATTGGTTTGGTAATATCTGTCGTTCGAACGTGACCATGAAACGCCAAAATTAAGCAGTCCATGTTTGCTGAAAGGTGTACCTACTTCTATTTTTGCGTTATTTTCGGTTTGCCTGATGTATGATGGTTTAATATCGGTAAATATTAGATCGGTACTCGTTGCAGAGTAGTCCCACAAATTTAAAGTATAGTAGGCAGATACATAAAATGGATTTCGGGTTGGTGTGTCTATTCGGCCTCCTATTTTAAATGAATTATAAAACCGGCCAAAATATAAATTGCTTGACAATACATAGGCTCTGTTTTTGAATACCTTGTAATTGCCTTCTAAAAAGCCAAATGTGTTAGCACGTGTCGAAATATGTCCGCCAAACTCAATATCGAATGGTTTACTGGGCTCAACTTTAAGATGTAGATCAAAATACTCTGTTTGTGAATTGAAATATGCCAATGGTTGGATAGATTTGATTTGTTCATCGGATATTAACTTGAAATATGAATTTCTCAGTTCTTCAAGGGTTAAAATGCTATCTCTCGACTTTATAGACTGTATAATATATCGTCGTTTTGAGTTGTCTTTTATACCTTCAACCTGTATGTTGTTGAATAGCAATTCAGGCTTTTGAGCTTTAAATGCTTGTCGCCGTTGTTCTACAACTTGTTTTGGAACTCTGCGTCCAATCGTCTGCTTTACTGAGTCAATTATTGCTAGCCCTGTTTCCATTCCTTTACTATTTATGTAGTTAGCTTTGGGGAAATCAAGTAGCCCTACTTCGTTTAGTTTAGTCTCAAGCAAAAAGCCCAGTGAATCAGGTAGATCGTAGTTTGTTGTTTGAGTAACTATCGTTTCAATTTGGCTGAATAAATCGTCGGGATCGGGTTTATCTCCCATGTTGGTAACTTTATGTCCAATTATTATATCGGGGTTAAAATCTTTATGCATCACATCCCAGGGAAAGTTGTTCACAATGCCTCCGTCGAATAGAAGAAGTCCATCCATTTCAACAGGTTTGTAAACAAGAGGAAATGTCATTGATGCCCTGATTGCTAATCCAAGGTCGCCATCGCGATGGATAACGGCTTTGTTGTTGTATATGTCGGTTGATACACTTCTGAAAGGAACAAAAAGCTGGTCAAAATCGCGATTGCAAATAGCAGTAGTTTGTGCTGTTATTTGCATGAAGGCGAAGTCCATCTGGCGCTCGGGGATTAGGTTGGTAGGCAATAGCAGTTTTACGCCGTTTTCTTTTTTCGAAATATCCAGCGATAACCACTCGGGAGATTCATCTTTTTTCTGGAAATAGAACAGATCGTCTTTGTCCATTTTTCCTGTTGACCAAAGCATGAACTCGTCGGAATTGAATAGCTCAAGCATTTCTTCGGGCGACATGCCTGATGCATAGAGTCCGGCAACAATAGCTCCAATTGATGTGCCTGCTACATAGTCAATTGGTATATTGTTGTCTTCAAGTACTTTTATTATGCCGATATGCGCAATACCTTTTGCACCTCCTCCGCTTAAAACCAATCCAACCTTTTGACTATAAAGCTGAATTGATAACAAAACAATGCATATGAATGAAAAATATTTCTTCATTTTAGTTGTCAATTTTTTGTTTTAATGACTGAAAACCTTCTCCCAATATTTCGCGTGTGTCCATTACTGTTATAAATGCATTTGGATCAATTGAATGTATATAACGTTCGAGTATAACAATTTCACGACGGCTAACCACAGTGTAAATTATTTTCTTTTCATGGTTCGTATATAAACCATGGCCGGTTAAATATGTTCCGCCGCGGTCTAAATCTACTAAAATTTTATCCTTTATCTTTTCATGTTTATCTGAAATTATAAACAAAGCTTTGTGGTAATTGCCTCCTTCGAGCGTTAAGTCAATAGCTTTGCCGGTAATATAAATAACCAGCCATGAATATAAGGGTATTTTCCAATCTTGAAAAGCAATAAGACTGGTTAATACAATTACCGAATCGACATAAATTAACAATTGACCCAATTGCAGGTTGGTATATTTGGCTAATATCATTGCAATTATATCGGAACCACCCGAAGTTGCTCTCGATTTGAAAATCAAACCAAGTCCTACTCCAATAAGTACACCACCAAAAATGCACGATAGCAATACATCATCAACCAGTGGGATGTTCCCATCGGTGCGGAGAAAAGTTATTAAATCCATAAAAATTGAAGTAATAACAAAACCCACAATGGTTTTAATCCCAAATCGGGGACCTAATATTTTAATGCCGGCATAAGTGAGGGGTATATTTAATATTAGCCCCATTAAGCCAATAGGCACTCCTCCGGGCCAGAAAGAGAAAATATCCTTAGTTAGATAATGAATAACAATGGCAATTCCATAAACTCCACCCGGCACAATTTTATGAGGAGTGATAAAAAACACATAACCGACTGCCAGTATAAATGCTCCGGTAATAATGTATGTGTAGTCTTTTATCCATCTCTTTGATAGTACTTTATCAGTAACAGAAAATACCATAATAATATCATTTTATTTCAGCCACTAATTTAGTGTTAAATAGCTCAAATGAGAATGACAATAAACAGATATTTTTAGCATCTATAAATGTAGATAAGTGTATTTGTTAAGCCAATTTGAAGGTTCGAATATATTTTCAAAATATTTGAAAATGTGTTTTGGTACATATAATTGAATTGTATATTTGCCCACTGAAAAAAATGGCAGAAATTCAGATATATTTCTGTTTTTAACTATTGATAACGAAATGTTTTTGCCAGGTTATTTTTCGATTATTAATTGGAATTGCTTTTTAGTAACAATATAATTTTAGAAGAATGAAACAAATCAATTATGTAACCCCCGAAGAAGCTGTAAAAGTTATTAAGCCAGGTGATCGAGTTCATTTGAGTGGTGTTGCTGTAACTCCTCACACATTAATAAAACCAATGGTTGAGCGAGGTCGCAAAGGTGAACTTAAAAATGTTTACATACAACACATTCATATCGAGGGGCAAGTTGATTTTGCCAATCCCGAATTTGAAGGTATATTTAATTCCGAGCAATTTTTTGTTGGTGGAAACTTGCGCAAACAAACTCAGGCAGGATATGCAGATTATATTCCTGTATTTTTGAGTGAAACACAGAAATTAATCAGAGAAGGATATCTGAAGGTAAATGTAGCCATGATTATGTGTTCAACACCTGATAAACACGGTTTTGTTTCATTAGGAACATCAGTTGATTCAACCTTGGCCGCAGTTGAAAATGCCGATGTAGTTATTGCCGCTGTTAACCCAAATGTTCCACGCGCTTGGGGTGATGCAATGATTCCGCTTGATTCAATTGATATCTTTGTTGAAGATAGCTCTCCTTTATATACCCATGAAATGGGTGAATTGACGGAAACCGATGTTCAAATTGGTATAAACGTAGCAGCGTTAGTTGATGACGGAGCTTGCCTGCAGATGGGTATTGGCGCAATACCTAATGCCGTTTTAGCTCAACTAAGTAATCACAAAGACCTTGGAGTACATACCGAAATGTTTGCCGACGGAATTCTTCCGCTGGTAGAAAAGGGAGTTGTTACCGGACGTAAAAAAGCTATTGACAAAGGTAAAATGGTTGCCTCATTCCTTATGGGGTCTCAAAAATTATATGATTTTATCGATGATAATCCAATGGTTGCCATGATGGACGTTGCTCACACAAATAATGTGCACATGATCCGTAAAAACACCAAAGTCACGGCTATTAACTCAGCATTAGCAATCGACTTAACCGGCCAGGTTTGCGCCGATTCTATTGGTACAAGACATTACTCAGGCGTTGGCGGGCAGATTGATTTTATTCGTGGAGCCGGTCACTCAAAAGGAGGAAAGCCAATTATTGCTTTACCATCAGTAACTGGTAAAGGTGTGTCGAAAATTTGTCCTACTTTGATTGAAGGCTCAGGTGTAGTTAGTACACGAGCAAATATGCATTGGGTTGTAACTGAGTATGGTGTAGTTAACCTTTATGGTAAAACGTTGCAGGAACGTGCAAAATTACTTATATCAATTGCGCACCCCGATCATCGCGAAGCATTGGATCAGGCTGCTTTTGAAAGGTTTGGATCACACTATCGTTTCGTGAAGTCTTAACAATATAATATGACTTAAAAAAGGCAGGGTGACTCCCTGCCTTTTTTGGTTTAAAACATTATAGAATTAAGCTGTAAATAAATGAATTAATCATACATTTGCCGAGAATTTTAATATTTATCTAAAACATTCAATTATATGAATATCTCACATATTGAACACATTGGTATAGCCGTAAGTGATCTTGACGAAGCCATTGCTTATTATCGGGATCAGCTGGGATTAAAGTGCTATGCTATTGAAGAAGTGGCCGACCAAAAAGTTAAAACAGCATTTTTTAAGGTAGGTGATACAAAAATCGAATTATTGGAATCGACCGATCCCGAAGGGCCGGTAGGAAAGTTTATCGAGAAAAAAGGTCCTGGTGTTCATCACATCGCCTTTGCCGTTGATAATGTTGATGAGTCACTTAGCGAAGCCGAGAGCAACGGCGTAAGACTTATCGATAAGCAAAAGAGAAAAGGTGCCGAAGGACTCAGTATAGGATTTTTGCATCCGAAATCAACCCTGGGCGTATTAACCGAATTTTGTGGAGAAGAATAAACAACCATACTAGTTACTATAATAATGGATAATAAAGGTAAAATAAAAAAATTGATTGACCTCAGGAATGAAGCAAAGCTAGGCGGAGGTCAAAAACGCATTGATAAGCAACACGAACAAGGAAAATTGACAGCCCGAGAGCGTATCGAAATGTTGCTTGACGATGGTAGCTTCGAAGAACTCGATATGTTTGTAACTCATCGTTGCAGTAATTTCGGTCTTGAAAAAACAAAATACAAAGGCGACGGCGTTGTTACTGGTCACGGTACTATCGACGGTCGAATTGTTTATGTGTTTGCCCAGGATTTTACCATTTGGGGCGGTTCATTGTCTGAAACCATGGCTCAGAAAATCTGTAAGGTTATGGATTTGGCCATGAAGGTTGGCGCACCGGTAATTGGTGTGAACGATTCGGGCGGTGCTCGTATTCAGGAGGGTGTAAACTCGCTGGCAGGTTATGCCGAAATTTTCGAGCGCAATATTCTCGCTTCGGGTGTAATACCTCAAATTTCAGCCATTTTTGGTCCTTGTGCGGGTGGTGCTGTATATTCACCGGCACTTACCGACTTTATTATGATGACCGAGAATACTTCTTACATGTTTGTTACTGGTCCTAAAGTTGTTAAAACTGTTACCGGCGAAAATATTTCAGTCGAAGATCTTGGTGGTGCCAATGTTCATGCATCAAAATCGGGTGTTTCGCACTTTAAGGTTGAAAACGAAGAAGAAGGTATTTTACTTATTCGTAAACTGTTGAGTTACCTGCCGCAAAACAACCTCGAAGAACCACCATTGGTTGAAACTTCAGATCCAATCGACAGAATGGAAGATTCGCTGAACGAACTTGTTCCCGATAATCCAAACTTACCTTACGATATAAAAGACGTAATTCATTTAATGGTTGACGATGGTGAATTTCTGGAAGTACATCGCAACTATGCTAAGAATATTGTAGTTGGCTTTAGTCGTTTCGACGGACAAAGCGTTGGTATTGTTGCCAACCAACCTAGTTTCCTGGCCGGTGTTCTCGATTGCAACGCTTCGCGTAAGGCAGCTCGCTTTGTTCGCTTCTGCGATGCATTTAATATTCCGATTCTTACTCTGGTTGATGTGCCGGGCTTTCTTCCGGGTTCAGGACAGGAATATGCCGGAATTATTAACGAGGGTGCGAAGCTGATGTTCGCATTTGGCGAGGCTACTGTACCTAAAGTTACTATAACACTGCGCAAATCGTACGGCGGAGCCCACGACGTGATGAGTTGTAAACAGCTTCGCGGAGATTTTAATTATGCATGGCCAAGTGCACAGATTGCTGTTATGGGAGCCAAAGGTGCTATCGAAGTACTTGAAGGCCGAAATGTTGCGAAAATTGAAGACGAGACCGAAAGACTGGAATACATCCTTAAAAAGACCGACGAATACGAAGAAGCTTTTGCAAATCCATATCAAGCTGCATCGTATGGTTATATCGACGATGTTATTGAACCACGAAATACACGCTTTCGTATTATCAGGGCCTTGCAGAGCTTGCAAACCAAGCGAGTGTCAAACCCAATGAAAAAGCACAGTAATATTCCATTATAGAAAGTTTTACTATGACAATACTAGAAGTTAACACGCAAACATGGACCATTACACTGGTAGGCTGGAGTGTTGTGTTTTTTGCACTTGTTGTTTTGATCTTTGTTTTTAACAACGTACCAAAATTGTTGAAAATGAACTTCAAAAAAGATAAAAGCAAAACAGAGCAAGAGCTACAAACAATCATTACCGACAATAAATATATCAGCGGTGACGAAACTGCTGCGATAGCAATGGCCATTCATATGTTCTTTGAGGAACAACACGACGAAGAAAGTAATGTTATCACCATTAAGCGTATTCAAAAACGTTACTCTCCGTGGAGTTCAAAAATTTATGGAATGAGAAACTTTCCTAATTAATTATAAGAAATGAAGAAATTTAAATTTACCATAAAAGGCAATGAATACGAAGTTAAGATTAAGGACTTTGAAGATAAAATTGCCCAGATTGAAGTGAACGGAACAGAATATAATGTTGAAGTTCATCACGAAGTTAAACAAGTTAAAACTCCACGACTTGTGCGTAAACCGGTTTCAAGCCAACCTGGTGAAGACAAGATTGTTAAGTCGTCCGGTGGTGCAACAATAAAAGTTGAAGCACCGCTGCCGGGTAACATTTTCAAAGTATTGGTTAAAGAAGGCGACAACATAAAAAAAGGTGACAACCTTCTGATTATGGAAGCCATGAAAATGGAAAACAATATTTTGGCAGAGAAAGACGGAGTTGTAAGTTCAATTAAAGTTAAAGAAGGCGACGCTGTATTGCAGGGCGATTTGCTGATTGAAATGTAACAGTATGGAACACAAGTATAGAAAAAGTATAGTAGCGCTAGTCGCTGTAATTCTATTGCTCACCTTCCAGGCTGTTTTTGGATGGGTAGATGCATGGGCTGCAGATGCTTCGGGGGCTGTTGCTTCAACCGGGGCTGAAGGCGGAGCGCTTAACGGATTAAAATCTTTTTGGAGTTTTACAGGGTTTGCAAATTTCGATATTTCAAACTTGGTCATGATTATTGTTGGCCTGTTTTTTATATTTCTGGCCATTAAATACGATTACGAACCTTTGCTTTTAGTACCAATCGGAACGGGTATTCTTTTAGGTAATATTCCATTTGTTGAAGGATACAATATTGGTATTTACGAAGAAGGCTCAGTAATGAGTTACCTGTATTTTGGGGTGAAGCAAGGAATTTACCCGCCATTAATCTTTTTGGGTATAGGGGCAATGACCGATTTTTCTTCATTGATTTCGAACCCAAAATTAATGTTGCTTGGTGCAGCTGCTCAGTTGGGTATTTTTGCCACCTTTCTGGGGGCTTCGGCTATGGGATTTACACCACAGGAGGCCGGAGCAATTGGTATCATTGGTGGTGCCGACGGACCAACTGCTATTTTCCTATCGGCCATGTTGGCTCCGCATCTCATGGGTGCAATTGCCATTGCGGCTTATTCGTATATGGCACTGGTGCCGGTTATTCAGCCGCCTATTATTCGGTTGCTCATTCCTAAAAAGGAACGTGCTATCAAAATGAAACCTCCTCGTGCTGTATCGAAAGTGGAGAAAATATTGTTCCCGATTATTGGTTTGTTGCTTACCTTGTTTATTGCTCCGTCAGCATTGCCTCTTTTAGGGATGCTATTCTTTGGAAACATTTTAAAAGAGTCGGGTGTAACTGAACGTCTGGCCGATACTTCGCGAAACGCTTTAATCAATATCATCACGATATTGCTTGGTGTAACCGTTGGCGCATCGACACAAGCCAATGTATTTCTTACTGTCGATTCATTGAAGATTTTTGGTCTTGGGGCATTGTCATTCATGGTTGCAACTGCTGGTGGTTTAATCTTTGCACGAGTAATGAACTTATTTCTGAAAGGCAATAATAAGATTAATCCGATGATTGGAGCATCTGGTGTTTCTGCTGTTCCCGATAGTGCAAGGGTTGTTCAGCAGGAAGGTTTAAAATACGACACCAGCAACCACTTACTGATGCATGCCATGGCGCCAAATGTGTCGGGTGTGATTGGTTCGGCTGTTGGAGCAGGTATTTTATTGAGCTTCTTAATGTAATATTGTAATAAAATATATAATTAAACAAAACCGGGGCTGCTTGTTTTACAGGCAGCCCCGGTCTTTTTGTATTTAAACTACTTACTCGTTTTCAAGCTTTATAATTTCGTCAATCTCATTGTTTAATTTTTTAAACAGTTCCGATATTGAATATTTAAATGTTATATGGAGTGATAAAATATAAACTATAATTATCAACGGAATGGGTATGAATGATTTAAAGTTAAAACTAAATGTTATTTTCTGAATTATCATCATAAAGAATCCAACTAAAGCAAAAGGCATTAACATGTATTTTATACGTGTTGTTTTAATCTTATACTTCTCGAATTTTGCAATCATTTTTTTAATTGAAAGAACGGGCAATGAAAAATTGATGTCACGGGTTAGTTTGTAATATTGGATATCCCAGAAATATGTAATCAGATATACAGGCAGAAATAGAGTTAACCCGATATAAAAACTGGTTTTCATATAAAACTGAACATCCAAAATCAATATTAACATTGTAAAAATAACTGGTGATAAAAGATTTAATGTAGCCTTAATTTTAATCCAGGTTAGGCGGGTTTCAGGTTTGGATATCAACATCTTTCTCAAAATTTCTTTATTAATTCGAGTGTCGGCAGTTATTTTTTTATCGTATTCTTTCCAGATGTTTTCTAGTTGTATAAGTTCCATGATTCTTTAATTTTTGGTAATTACTAAGCTTCTTAACTTTTCTTTTATACGGCTGATTCGCGTGCCTGTGTTCGTTTTTGAAATACCTGTTATTTCTGATATTTCTTCATGCGAATTACCGTCGAGGTAGAGCAATATTATGGCCTTGTTGATTTCATCCAACTCATCGATGCAATTGTATAACACTTCTAATTCTGGTGAGTTGTCTTGTTCTGTGAGCCACGGTTGAATGTTTTCTTTTTTTAAATCGTTTAACGAAGAGAAAAGAGAACTGTTTTTTCTATTTCGCCTGTAATTCATCGAAACATTCAATGCAACCCGGTAAATCCAGGTAGATATTTTTGACGCACCGTTGAAGTTCTTAAACGATTTCCAAAGTTCAAGGGTTATATCATTAATTAAGTCTTCTCTGTCTTGCTCAATTCTTGTATAAACTCTTGATATTTTTATGATAATACCAATATTTTTATCTAAAATATTCAGGAATTGTTCTTTGCTATCACTCATTTATTCATTGTGTTACTTTTTTGTAAATAAATATAGTAAGTGTACACCTTTTATTCAATTAGTAACATTTTGAGTGAAAAAATCACACAAAAAAATCATTGCTGTCCAGTAAATGTTTTTTATTTTTATCGAACAACAATGATGTCAAAAGCAACTAATATTTTGCTTTATTAATCTATGTTAAATGTAGTGGTTTTTTTAAATTTTTGTATTCGAAGCTATAGGTTTCGTCGTGTTGGCTTATGTCGAGGCCGATTTTTTCTGATTCAGGACTAACTCTCATTCCGATAATTTTATCGGTAACCCAATAAAGCAAAAATGAGCCACCCAATGCGAATATTGTTGTTAAAACCAGTGCGAGCATGTGAAATGCGAATGTATGAAATCCACCATAAATTAAGCCAACGCCGCTTGCAAAAACTGCGGTGAGAATCATACCTGTAATACCTCCTACACCATGCGCTGGAAACACATCGAGGGTGTCGTCGATATTTGGGTGATGACCGAAGTAGTTTATAGCCAGGTTGCTTATGATAGAGGCTACAACGCCAATAAATATACTTGAGCCTACGTTTACAAAACCTGCAGCCGGGGTTATGGCAACCAATCCGACTACCAAACCTATGGCTGCACCCATGGCTGATGGTTTTCGTCCCTTGGCAGCATCAAAAAAGATATAAGCAAGCATGGCTGCGGCCGATGCTGTATTGGTGTTCAGTAAAGCCAGTGTGGCAGTGGCGTTTGCGCCTAAAGCCGAGCCGGCGTTAAAACCAAACCATCCAAACCAAAGCAAGCCGGCTCCCAGTAGCACAAATGGTATATTGGCCGGTTGGGTGGGTTTGTTGTAATCTTTTCGTTTTCCAAGAAATATTGCACCAGCTAATGCGGCAAAACCAGCCGACATGTGCACTACTGTACCACCTGCAAAGTCCAAAACTCCCCAGTTGTGAAACAATCCGTTAGGATGCCAGGTCATATGTGCCAGTGGGGCATATATGAAAAGTGTGAACAGGCATATGAAAAGCATGTATGCCCGGAATCTGACCCTCCCCGCAAACGAGCCTGTGATGAGCGCAGGTGTAATTATGGCAAATTTTAACTGGAACATGGCAAACAAAGCCAACGGAATGGTTGGCGCCAGATTTGGATCGGTGTGACCGTGAACGTTACGAAACATGAAGAATGTAGCAGGGTTACCTATTATGCCTGTGCCTGCACCCCCAATACTATCGCCAAATGCAACACTAAAGCCTACCACAATCCAAAGTACACTTACAATACCCATAGCAATAAAGCTTTGTAGTATTGTCGATATAATGTGTCGTGGATGTGTCATCCCTCCGTAAAAGAAACCCAAACCTGGGGTCATTAACAAAACCAGCGCTGTTGCGGTAAGCATCCATGCTGTGTCGCCCATATTTAAATTGGGGTCGTCAGTAAATTTTCCGCTTCCGGGAAAAATAATTCCTAAAATTGCTGCAATTAAGATAAGGCTCAGTATCACGAGCCAGCTGCCTTTTTGTTTCATTTTAATTTTTTTTGTGAGCATAAAACCCATGTGAGATTCATTATTCTCATGGCTTTAAACCCTGATTTGTTTAGATATAATTCATTTTTGAGTCATTATTTTATAAAAAGCGACGTAAAAATATCAAAAAGATTGAAATAAATCACAAAAAGTATAAAAAAGAAAGATGTATTTGGTTGTTTGAATCAAATCGCTTATTTTTTTTTAAGACTGGAATGTTTTGTTTGCATTTATTATGTTGTTATGATGAAATCTTTTTTCGAATAAATGGCTATGAGTTATTGCTAGATATCAAAATGTTGAATATCCGGTAGATTTGTTTATTTTTGTTTGTATTATTAACTATTATCAAAAAAAAACCTAGTAAGAATGTCGATAAAGCACCAACTCGATGATATTGACCTGAAAATTTTGGATATCATCACAAAAAATGCACGTTTGCCTTTTAAAGATGTGGCAGCCGAATGTGGCATTTCACGCGCCGCAGTTCATCAGCGTGTAAATCGTATGATTGAAATGAAAGTGATTATTGGCTCGGGGTACAACATTGACCCGAAAATGGTCGATTTTCATACTTGTACGTACATTGGAATTTTTCTTGAAAAAGGAGGGATTTACGAAGATGTTGCAGTGAGACTTGAGCAGATCCCCGAAGTGGTTGAATGCCACTATACAACTGGCCAGTATGCTATTTTTGCTAAGGTTTATGCTCGAACCAACGAGCATTTGAAGCAGATTCTGAATGATAATATTCAGAAAATATCAGGTGTTTCGAGTACTGAAACATTTATTTCGCTTGAAGAAACATTTAATCGCGAAGTGCCAATTATTTAACCGATTTAGCTGATTTTTTTGGCATTTATACTGTTGGTGAGTTTAAAAAACTTGTAAAAAAGGAAGCCCGGATTAAATCCGGGTTCTTTGTTTTACAACTTCGAATAATACAATTCCGGTAGCCACCGAGACATTTAGCGAACCAATTTTGCCAAGTATGGGTATTTTAACGAGTTCGTCGGCCAGCCTGATGTTTTCGTCAGATATTCCACTTTCTTCCGAGCCCATAATAATTGCACAGGGCGTTTGGTAATCGGCAGCACTATATATTGTTTCGGCTTTTTCGGTTGCAGCAAATAGTTTAATTCCGTTTTGCTTCATTGAGTGAAGGGTTTGATGGCCGCTTTTAACCTTACAAACCGGGATATGGTGCAACGCTCCAGCCGATGTTTTTAAGGCGTCAGCATTTATTTGTGCCGAACCTTTTTCGGGTACAACGATAGCATGTACACCAGCACATTCGGCACTCCTTACAATGGCTCCGAAATTTCGCACGTCGGTAATCTGGTCGAGGTAAAGTATAAACGGACTGTCGCCGTTTTCGTAGGTGCGGGTAATTATTTCGTCGATATCGTAAAACGGAACAGGCGATACAAAAGCAATAATGCCCTGATGGTTTTTGCGTGTTACACGATTTAGCTTTTGCTCAGGAACCATCTGAGAGTTTATATCGTGGGTTTTAATCAAGTCCTGCAATTCTTTATAAAGTTCGCTTTGCAGGCCTTGTTTAATTAAAATCTTATCGATGGTTTTTCCCGAATTTATGGCTTCAATGGTGGTTCTTATTCCAAAAATAAAATTGTTGCTGTCGGGCTGTTTTTTTCTACCGTATTTGTTATTATCCATGATTTTTGTTGTTGATTTTTAATGCTTTGGTAAAGTTACCAAGTTTTTTTGTTTTGCCACTCTTCGAATTGTTCAATTGATATTTCCCATTCGTACATCGTTTGTTCTAAGGTGCGCTTTACTTTTTCGTATTCCGAAAATAGCGATTCGTCGGCATTTTGAGGATTGGCCAGTTGTTTGTCCATCTTTTCAATTTGTTTCTCGAGTTTCGCAATATCGGCTTCGAGATCTCCAATCTGTTTTTCGGCTTTTTTAATACTCTTGTTTATTTCCTTTTTTTCTTCAAACGACAATTCGTTGTTCGATACCGATTCTTTTTTAGATGAAGCAGGCTTTGACGTGTTTTGCTTTTGTTCCAGTTCTTTCAGCGACTCAATTTTACGGTCGCGTATAAACTCATAAATGCCGCCAGGGTGATGTTTTATCTTTTTATTTCTGAATTCGTAAACGCAGTTTACCAGTCCATCGAGAAATTCACGGTCGTGCGAAACCAAAAGAATCGTTCCGGTGAAATCAATCAGTGCCTGTTTGAGAATTTCTTTCGAACGCATGTCGAGGTGGTTGGTTGGTTCGTCCATTACCAGAAAATTCACAGGCTCGAGCATCAGTCTCATCATGGACAATCGGGTGCGTTCGCCTCCCGAAAGCACTTTTACTTTTTTGTCAACTTCGTCGCCCGAAAACATAAAAGCGCCCAAAATGTCGCGTATTTTTGTACGCACATCGCCTACAGCAACATGGTCGATGGTTTCGAGAACCGTTTTATCGGCATCGAGTAAGTCGGCCTGGTTTTGAGCAAAATACCCAATTTTTACATTATGCCCGATTTTCATTTTTCCGGTATGCTCCAACTCATCCATAATAATACGGGCAAGGGTTGTTTTGCCTTCGCCATTTTTCCCTACAAAGGCAATTTTCTCACCTTTTTCAATGTACAAATCGATGTTCTTCAGTACTTCGAGTTCACCATACGATTTACTTACGCTTTTGGCTTCGACAATAATTTTTCCAGAGTGTGGGGCAGGGGGAAACCTAAGGTTCAGGCGGCTGTTGTCTTCTTCATCAATTTCGATGCGATCAATTTTTTCGAGCTGTTTAATACGCGATTGTACCTGTACTGCCTTGGTGGCCTGGTATCTGAAACGGTTGATGAAATCTTCGGTGTCCTGTATGGTTTTTTGCTGGTTGCGGTACGCTGCAATTTGTTGTTCGCGGCGTTCGGCGCGTAATTCAACATATTTCGAATAGTTGGCTTTATAGTCGTAAATCTGCCCCAGCGAAATTTCTATGGTGCGGGTAGTTATATTGTCGAGAAAAGCACGGTCGTGCGATACAAGAATGATGGCACCGTTGTAATTTTTCAGAAAATCTTCGAGCCATTGAATCGACTCAATGTCGAGGTGGTTGGTTGGCTCGTCGAGCAAAAACACGTCGGGTTTGCGCAAAAGAAGTTTAGCAAGTTCGATACGCATACGCCAGCCTCCGCTAAATTCGGTAGTTTGCCGGTTAAAGTCGCTGCGCTTAAATCCCAACCCGACAAGCGTTTGTTCAATGTCAGCTTCGTAATTGTGCCCGCCAATAAGGTTGAAATGGTCGGTAAGGTCGGTGCTTCGTTGAATGAGGTCGTGGTAGCTATCCGTTTCGTAATCGGTACGGGTAGCCATTTCTTCATTCAGTTTATTGATTTTCTTTTCAATTTTGAGTAATTCTTTAAAGGCAAGCCGAGCTTCTTCGTAAACCGTTTGCGTATCGTTAAGAATCATGGTCTGTGGCAAATATCCAATAATTGTATCCTTAGGCACAACAATGCTTCCTTCGTTTGGGCTTAAATACCCCGAAATCATTTTTAGTAATGTTGATTTTCCTGCTCCGTTTTTCCCTGTAAGGCCAATCCGATCGCGTGGATTAACTTTAAATGAAAAGCCTTTAAATAAATCGAATCCTCCAAAATTAAGTTTTACCTGTTCTACCGATACCATATTAAAATACTTCTGATAAATTAAGGTGCAAAGATAACAGAATTGATTGAAGCGAATCGTGTTTGGGGGTACTTCCTGTTTGATTGTTTTAATAGATATTCACCGTGCATTATCATCATTTTACCTGTTTTTTTTTGGCGTTTGAATATTTAGCATGGTGTGGCATGTGTTTTTTGAGGAATTTAGCGGTAGAATTTAAAACAATAAAACATTAAAACTTTATAGCCATGAAAACACATACTTTATTAATTGTAACAATTGCCTTTTTATTTGCTTCATTAATAGCTTCTACAATAAATCGTGCATCTAATGCCGAAATGGTAAACATAGCACCAGTTGAAATGGAAGAAGAACTTATGATTGAAGAATGGATGCTTGACGAAGAGTTGTGGGGTGTTGAGGAAAACGCAGAGGTTAGCAACGAAGAAACTGAAAGTCCGCTTGAAATCGAAAGCTGGATGTATGATGCCAATTACTGGGGACTCAGTTAGGTTTAATTTTTCGCAAACAGAAAAACGGGGATAATTATCATTGCGATAGTTTATCCCCGTTTTTTTGTAAGAAGTATTTTAGTCTTCGTCCACCTCTTCAATATCTTCCAGTTCGTCATTGTTTTCCTGCAGATAGTCGTCTGCCTGTTCTTCAGGTTCGTTAACGGCAACAGGGGCAGTTGTATTTTCGCTTATTGGGTTGCGTGATATTTCCCTGGGCTGAAGTTCTTCGTCATACGGGAAAACCTCTGCAATGGTGCTTAGTTGAATAGCTGTAACCACATAAGGAACCAGCATGTACGATAAGCCTTCCTCCAAGCGTTTCAGGGCATGGTTAATGTCATCAGCCATGACCAGTATGTAGTTGGTGATTTTCTTTTCTTTTCCTTTTTCTTCATCAATAGTGATAAGGCTGATTTTGGCTTTGTACCACCATTCGCCGGTTTCGGAAGGTATTACTTCTGT
>JAQICD010000148.1 GCA_027858715.1 Prolixibacteraceae bacterium | reverse complement strand
CTGGTGTGGGGAAACAACATTACACGCGTATGGAACTTGCGAAAAGCCGGGCTGGGTGTGCTTTCGAACATGCCGGGCGATGCCAAACCGGTGTCGGTTGTTGAGGATACAGCCATCCCAGTGAAAAAACTACCCGAATTTTTGGCAGAATTCCAGTCGAAACTTGACGCGCTGAAACTCAAGGCTGTTTATCATGCTCATATTGCCACCGGAGAACTTCATCTGCGGCCTGTTTTGAATCTGAAAGATAAGAACGATGTCATTCTTTTTCGAAAAATGGCGATTGAGACAGCACAGCTTGTAAAAAAGTATAGGGGCTCGTTAAGCGGCGAGCATGGCGACGGACGATTGCGGGGCGAGTTTATTCCTTTTATGCTGGGCGAAAAGGTGTATTCCTTCTTGAAAGAGATAAAAAAAACCTGGGATTCGGATAACATTTTCAACCCGGGAAAAATTACCAATACGCCTCCCATGCACACATCGTTGCGTTACGAACCCGGAACAGAAACACCACAGTTCAACTCGTATTTCGATTATAAAACCACACAGGGTATGGCACGTGCCATCGAAAAGTGTAACGGTTCGGGCGATTGCCGTAAATCGGAAATCATTGGTGGCACTATGTGTCCGAGCTTCATGGCTACGCGCGATGAGCTGCATTCTACTCGTGGGCGTGCCAACGTGTTGCGCGAACTCATAACACGGCCTTCGGAAATGAACTGGGCTGATAAGCGCGAATTATTCGAGTCGCTCGATCTTTGTTTGTCGTGCAAAGCTTGCAAAAGTGAATGCCCGTCGGGTGTTGATATTGCAAAGCTTAAAGCCGAATTTCTTCAAAATCATTACGATGCCAATCCTACCCCCACACGTTCAAAGTTAATAGCCAACTTCCCTTCGGTTATCAGTTTTGCGATGAAGATGAAACCTTTATCGGAAGTGTTTATGCAATGGAGGCCTACCTCTTTGGTAATTCAAAAACTCACAGGGTTTACAACCCACAGGCCCTTGCCGCATTTGCCATTGCAATCTTTCAGAAAGTGGGAGCGAAGCCATTTGTTCGAACATCAAAACAGCACGAAAAAAGTTTACCTTTTTGCCGATGAGTTTGTGAAAACCACCGATTCGCATATTGGAATAAAAGCCATTATGTTGCTCGAAAAACTGGGTTACGAGGTTGTTATTCCCGACACCATGGACAGTGGGCGTACTTATTTATCGAAAGGCTTTGTGAAGAAGGCTGCCAAATTTGCTGAGCAAAACATACAAAAGCTTAAAAAATTTATCTCAGATGATGCTCCGTTGGTAGGAATCGAGCCGTCGGCTATACTAACGTTCCGCGACGAGTATCCCGAACTGGTGTCGGAAGAATTACAGGCTGATGCCCGAAAACTGGCAGAAAATGCACTGATGTTCGACGAGTTTTTCATGCGCGAGGTTGAAAAGGGGAACATTGCAAAGGATGCTTTTACACAACAAAACCTTCAGATCAAATTGCACGGGCATTGTCATCAGAAAGCGTTGGCTACGACACGTACATCAATCGAGATGCTTGCATTTCCGGTGAACTATTCGGTTGAAGAAATCCCGTCGGGATGCTGTGGCATGGCCGGTTCATTTGGTTACGAAAAAGAGCATTACGAGTTATCGATGAAAATTGGCGAGCTGGTATTGTTTCCTGAAGTGCGAAGTGCTGCCCACAAAGTAGTAATAGCTGCCCCGGGAACGAGTTGCCGCGAGCAGATTGAACATGGCACCGGACGGAAAGCGTTGCATCCTGTTGAGTTGATGTTTAGGGCGTTAAGATAGTTTTGTCGGGGGCGACAGTTGTAGGGAGTTTCGGGAAGAGGATATTCAACATTCTATAAAGTTTTATCCACAGATTTCCACAGATTTGTATTGCCTTGCGGCAATTAAAGTTTCTGTAGTAAGCCCCTTATGCACTTATTCACTTTTCCCTCTGCACTATCAACAATTGCCTTCACTCCCAATTCACGGGGCAGGTGGAGCACCAAGGTGTTTAGTGCCCAGCTTCGCCTTCGAGCCAATATTTAAAGACTTTTACCTTTTTTTCTCGAGCCATTTTTTTTCAATTTTGGCACTTAATATATAAAGAAAAAAATCTTCGCAATTATTTTCTTGTACAGATTTTTAATAAAACGATACAAACGTTTTTTGGCCGATGTAGAGCTCGAAAACAGTGAAATCATTACGGCACATTGTACCAACTCGGGAACCATGAAAAGTTGTCTTGAAAGCGGAGCCGATGTGTTTTTATCGCCTGCGAACGATCCCAAACGAAAAACACAGTTTACTTGGGAAATGATAAAAATTTGAGGCAACTGGGTGGGCATTAATACAATGAACCCCAATAAGATTGCATTTAGTGCAGTTCAAAATGGTGAAATAGATGGGCTGAAAGGTTATACCGAAGTGAAACGTGAAGTGAAATGGGGAAACAGCCGTTTCGATATTATGGCAGCAAACAAACATGAAACTTGTTATATCGAAGTAAATATAGTGCGCCAATTACCGGTGTTTTTGTAAATTGCCGCCAATTACAACAATGTTAACATGTATTAAATCTTAAACGAATATGAACAAATTATTTTTGCTTATCCTTATCGGGTTACTTGCCTTTTCAGGTAAAACTAATGCTCAAAATGTAATTGAATTGTGGCCTGATGGTGTACCAAACTCCATCGATACGGGTCTTGAAGAAAAAACTCGTGAGAAAGACGGGGTAATCACCCATGTTTTTGATGTGAGCAAACCAACTCTTACGGTTTACAAAGCACAAACCAATCAAAACAAAAAAACGCCGGCGGTAATCATTTGTCCTGGGGGTGGTTATGTTAATCTTTCTATTTTGAAAGAAGGATACAATGTGGCTGAGTTCCTGGCCGCGAACGGAATAACCGGCATTGTGCTAAAATACCGACTTCCCAATGATGACACACAGAAAAACAAAACCATTGCGCCATTACAGGATGCACGTGAGGCCATGAAAAAAGTTCGGCAAATGGCTGATGAATGGAACATCGATGCTGATAAAGTTGGTATCATGGGCTTTTCGGCAGGCGGCCACCTGGCAGCTACAGCTTCCACACATTTCGACACTAGCGATTATTCTCTTGATGAAATACGCCCCGATTTTAGCGTGCTTATTTACCCAGTTGCCAGTATGAAGCCCGGGGTTACCCACATGGGAAGCCACGATAATTTACTTGGTGAGTCGCCTTCGAAAGCACTGGAGATTGAGTTTTCGAACGAGTTGCAAATCGATGAGAATACACCGCCAACTTTTATGGTTCATTCTTTCGACGATCGTTCAGTACCCATTCAAAATTCACTGCGCTACATCGAACGTTTAATGGAGTATGACATTGAGTGCGAAACTCACTTCTATAAAACGGGCGGTCATGGCTACGGAATGTTGCCTGGCCATACCGATACCTGGCCCCGGTTACTTGTAAACTGGATCAATACCTTATAGAAAAGGCCAGCCATCGGTATAATACACATCTCTTGTGTCTTTTATCTAACTAACTATAGGAATCTTTTACTGCTTTTATAAAAGCCGTAATATTTTCGGTGTTTACTTTTGGTGGCATTCCTCCGCCACATGAGGCCAATAACTTCGATTTGTTTTTTACCTCTGCAAGCATTTCTTTTGTTTTTTGATACACTTCATCGGGTGTGCAGGCTGCTAATACATCGCGAGGAGGAAGACTTCCAAGTACCACTAGTTCGTTCTTGGTAGCTTCGTGTGTCTCGTTGATGCTTAAATCGAGCCCCGGATTGTAAAGATTGATGCCAATTTCGGGGTAGTACCTCACCGACATGCTGCAATCGGCGTCGTTGTGGAAAAATTTTATCGAATCGTTGGTGCTATACAATTCTTTGAAATAGGGCAGTCCAAATTCCACAAATTCGTCTTCGCCTACAAAACCAACAATATCGTCGAGCATCAGCATTCCATCAATCGTAGGTATGGCTTCATGCTGCATTTGATGCCATTTTTTCAAAAAATCGGTAATAATGTGCATCAGCTTATGCACTTTGTCGGGTTCCATCATCATGGTCGTCATCAGTTCGGTGGTTCCCATTAAAAATGAAGCGATGTTAAGCGGACCGCGCGAAACTGAAAAGAGTATTTTTTGTCCGGCTTCTTCTATTTTAGGTTGGTTAATTTTCAGTCGGTTAAGCATAAAAGGGAGCAGCCCGTCGGTGGCCGGGTTGGGCACTTTCAGGTTGTCTATATCTTCGGATGAGTGGATAACCTTATCGGCAAATGGAAATTCATCTTCCCAAAAAACAGTTTTGGCACCAAAAGCCGATGGCTCGGTACACATTCCATATTCGCTCCAAAATCCCGGCAGAAATAGGACATCGGGGAAAGTATCAATAGCTTTTAGATTGGCTTTAAGCCATAACTCATCATTTGTAAAATAATCAAGTATCGAAATACCATACCAATTGGGCAGCCATGGACTGTCGATGATAAATCCAGCCATTGGTTCGGACAGGCTTTCGCCATTGACCAGCGCTTTGAGTTTTTTCCAGTTTGTGTCGTTCATGCGCTTTGATTTTGTTATAAAATTATTATTGCAATATATAAAACCAGATTCGAATTGTGGTAGGAAATTATTAGTTTGATAAATAATTACCATATTTTGCTAAAAAATTCTACCGTAAAGCAACATCTCGGAAAAAATCATACTTGAAAAGAATCTATAAATTGTTACATTTGGGGCAACACTGAAATTTCTGTTAAATCAAAATCATTTGCACATAGTCTTGAATTAGACAATACATGGAAATGATATTAAAATTGAAAAATTTTGAAAACGATTACACAAGCAATACGATCTGGTAACGTGATGGTTTCGGACGGAGCCTGGGGCACGTTTTTGCAACAAATGGGCTTGCAGCCTGGTGAATGTACTGAATCGTGGAATCTTAAGCATCCCGATCGTGTGTTGAAAATTGCGCAAAGCTATATCGATGCCGGTTCAGATATGATTGAAACCAATAGTTTTGGAGGCAATGCCTTTAAATTGTCGATGTTTGGGCTCGAAGATAAATCCTTCGAAATAAACGAAGCCGCGGCTCGTATTTCGCGTCAGGTTGCAGGTGATAATAAACATGTGCTCGGTTCGATCGGTCCAACGGGCAAAATACTGATGATGGGGGACGTAACGTACGATCAACTGTACGAAGCTTTTAAAACACAGGCAATGGGGCTTGAGGCCGGTGGTGCCAATGCATTGGTGGTTGAAACCATGACCGATATCGAGGAAGCCACAGCAGCGGTTAAAGCTTGTCGCGAGAATACTTCGAGCGAGGTGATTTGCACCATGACTTTTGATAAATCGCCCGATGGATCGTTTTTTACAATGATGGGTGTTTCGCCGGCCGATATGGTAGCTGCAATGCTTGATGCCGGAGCAACAATTATTGGTGCAAATTGTGGTAACGGAATGGAAAATATGATTGGAGTAGTAAAAGAAATTAGGGCAATTGATGCCGAAATTCCTGTGCTGGTTCATGCCAATGCCGGAGCTCCCGTTTATAAAAACGGCGAAACCGTATTTCTCGAAACGCCCGACGAAATGGCTAAATTCGTAAAACTCCTGGTTAATGCTGGTGCAAACATAATTGGTGGTTGCTGCGGAACCACGCCTGATCACATCAAAAAAATTGCTGAAATAGTGAAATCATTAAAAAAATAATATAATAGAATTTTTAAATATGGATAAGAACGAACTACTGACAAAGCTGGCTGAATGTGTCGAATTTGGTAAAGTAAACAAAGCAGCTCCATACCCGCCAACAATGAAAGGACAAGATGGCGCTGATGAATTGACAAAACAAGCATTGGAGATAGGAATTAAGCCTGTTGATATTTTGAACGATGCTTTAATTTTTGCCATGGATAAGGTGGGAGAAAAATTTACGCAAAAGAAAATATTTGTACCACAAATGTTGATATCGGCAAAAGCAATGAATGTTGCCATGGAACACTTGAAGCCTTTCTTTCAGTCGGGCGAGGTGAAACGAAAAGGAAAATTCATTATTGGTACTGTATCGGGCGACTTGCACGATATTGGTAAAAACCTGGTTGCCATGATTGTTGAAGGTGCCGGCTGGGAAGTAATTGACCTGGGTGTAGATGTTGATGCAGCTAAATTTATAGTAGCTATAAACGAAAATCCGGATGCCGTAGTTGGCCTTTCGGCTTTGCTTACTACTACAATGCCGAACATGCAAAAAATTGCTGCAGAAATTAAAAGTCAGTTTCCTGATGTTAAATTGGTTATTGGGGGAGCACCTGTAAATGATGAGTTCAGAGATGAAATTGGTGCCGATGGTTATTCACCCGATCCGCAGAGTGCTGTAGCCTATCTGAATGCCCTGGTGGCATAATTTGTTAAACAGAAGCTATTTTGAACACTACATCGCATATCGCCGATTTGTTTAAAAATAAATATTCGTTATTGTCGTTTGATGTCGCACAAATCAGTATTTCGCGCGAAAAAATTTTACGCGGACTGGGAATGCAACTACACGATGCCGATGAATATTTGCTTGATTTGATTGAACAGTCAGTTTCCGTTGCTAAAGAAATGCTCGATGCAAAAGGTGGTTATATTGTTACCGATGAATTCAGTATTAATATTGATTCGCATACAATCGAGATACAGGGAATGATGTTTGATACTCACAAACAGGTAACTTTATTGCTGAAGAAAAGTGAGTGTCTGATCATTTTTGCGTGCACCATTGGCGATGAAATTGAAAAAGAATCAAAACGTCAAATGGCTTTAGGTAATGCACTGGAGGGGTATATTTTCGATTTAATAGGCTCTGAATTTGCTGAATGTGTTGCCGAACAAATTCATAATGAAATTGAAACGAAGGTTGCAAAAAAAGATTTAAAAGTAAGCAATCGTTACAGTCCCGGATATTGCAACTGGCCGGTATCCGATCAGCACAAACTTTTTTCGGTACTTGATACTGCCAATTGTGGTATTAAACTCACTCATTCGTCGTTAATGATGCCGGTGAAATCGGTTAGCGGGTTGCTGGGGATTGGGAAAGACCTTCGAAGAGTAAAATATAAATGCGATATATGTACAGATAAAAACTGCATTATGCGTAAAAAATAATGCAGTTTTTATCTGTATTTGTGATAGTCTTGTTTACCAAAGGTTGCCGGGATATTTCCCTGTCAGTGTTAAGCTGTTAATTTTGCTAATTACATCGGGTTTGTCTTCTTTGTAGGTAACTCCGAACCAACTGGCATCGCTGGTTAAAACTTTCACTTTTGTTTTTCCGGTCTTTATGAGTTCATCAACATACATAGGAATAAAAAATTCCGATTTTAACTCACTTCCTTCAGCTTTCAAAAATTGGGTGAATCCTTCTTCCAGGTATTTGAATAACGAAGGATGAAAGCCCCAGAAATTCATTGATACCGTTTCATTACCTTCGAGTGATTCTTTGGAGCCATTTTTTTCGTAAAAAATACCCGAATCTTCTTTGGTGATTTTTGTGAGCTCATCGATATCAGTTAAGTTCTGGTTGTCATCGGTGATACATAAACCTCTGGATACCGAACCATTGTCCGAAAGCGTATTGTCGAGGCGGTAGCCAACCATGCTGTAATAATCGGCCGCAGCTTCGTTGCTTAGAAAATCGGCCATGGTTTCGTAGGCTTCGTAGCCGTAAAAGTCGTCGGCATTTATTGCGGCAAAAGACGTTTTTGCAACATTGCGTGCTGCACGTATGGCATGACCTGTACCCCAGGGTTTTTCCCTGCCTTCGGGTATCGAAAAACCTTCGGGTATATCGGTAAGTTCCTGAAAAACATATTCAACTTCGATTTTACCCTGCAATTTTGCATCAAATTGTTTCTTAAAAGCTTCTTCAAAGTCGCGACGAATAATAAAAACGACTTTCCCAAAACCGGCTCTGATGGCATCGTAAAGAGAGTAATCAATTATTGCTTCGCCATTTGGCCCCACTTCGTCGAGTTGTTTTAATCCGCCATAACGGCTGCCCATTCCGGCAGCAAGTATAACTAAGGTTGGTTTCATATTTTCTTTTTTAATCGTGTGAAAAATCTTTTACAAATTTACGGTAATTAGAAAATACTTTGGCCCGCGAAATAAAACCAACGTATTTTCCATTATCGATTACAGCCAGATTATACCTGCCGCTGTCTTCAAATTTTTTAACTACTTCTTCCATCGAATCGTGTGGCGATATCCAATGTTCGGGCATGTACATTATTTCTTTAAGTTTAATTTTATCGTAAGTCTCCTGTTTAAAAATCAAATGTCTAACATCGTCCATTTTTAACATACCAACCATTATTCCTTCGTGGTCGGTAATGGGGAAGAGGTTACGGTGTGATACTGAAATGGCATCAACCAGATTTCTGATAGTATCGTTCGAGTTTAAAATTACAAAATCTTTCTCAATCAGGTCGGGTACATTCATAATAGACAACACATGTTTGTCTTTATGATGGGTTACCAATTGTTTTCGTAATGCCAGCTGGAAAGTATAGACCGAATTTTTGGTAAATGCTTTAACCGTTATGTACGAAAATGTGGCTGTAATCATTAGAGGTACAAAAAGTTTGTATCCTCCCGAAATGTCGGCAATGAGGAATATTCCTGTCAGCGGTGCATGTAAAACACCGGCAATTAGCCCGGCCATTCCAATAAGCGCAAAATTACTAACATTGAGGTTAAAACCCAGAATATTTTTGGTGAATAAAGCAAAAAACAACCCCGTATTAACACCAGTAAATAATGTGGGAGCAAAAATACCCCCAACACCTCCGGCACCAAATGTTGCTGATGTTGCTATCACTTTAAAAATAATAACAAGAAATAAAAGCCCAAGAATTAGGTATAAATTATCATTGAATGGTTCAAATAACGGATTTTCAAATAAGTAACTAACATCTCCGGCTAATCCACTGTTTATGGCTTCGTAGCCCTCGCCATAAAGTGATGGAAATACGAAAATAAGTGTGCCAATTGTTAATCCGCCAACCAATAACCGAACAGTCGCTTTTTTCATTTTAGAAAAAATCTTTTCAATTGCCATGTACATTTTGATAAAATAGACCGATACAATTCCGGCTAAAATACCCAGCACAACATAAAATGGAATGTCGTTTAAGATGAAGGTTGACTGTACTTCGAAAGGGTAAAGCACATCCATGCCAAGAAAAAGGTACGAAGTTAAAACTGCCGATGCCGATGCCAGCAATAGTGGAATAAGCGAGAAAGTTGTTAAATCAATCATTATAACTTCAACAGCAAAAACAATGGCGGCAATTGGCGCTTTAAAAATGGCTGCCATGGCGCCCGAGCAGGCACAGGCCAACATAAGAACCACATATTTATATTCGAGCCTGAAAAAACGACTGAGTTGTGAACCTATTGCTGCGCCGGTTGCTACTGTTGGCCCTTCGAGCCCCACCGAACCACCAAAGCCAACTGTAAGCGCAGAAGTTATGATTGATGAAAAAAGATTGTGTTTTCCAAGATATCCTTTACGTCGCGAAATGCCATATAAAACATTCGGAATTCCATGCCTTACAGGTTTTTTCAATATAAAACGAATAAACAATACAGCTAATGTTATTCCAAAAACAGGATAAACAAAATATAGATAGTGATTGATATTTCCACTAAAAACATTAGAGGGTATATTATGAATGAGTTTTACTGCATTTTTTAAAATAACAGCACCAAAGCCAGAGGCTATTCCGATAATGATACTTAGTATAATAATAAATGTTTTGGTGCTGAGGTTTTTATTTCTCCACCGATGAAATTTTTCTAGCAAATTAATTTCGCTTCTCATTATTACTTTTATTGTGTATGAACAAAAATAGGATTTTGCAATATATATAAAAATGGCGAATGGCATTATTGAAAAAGTCTTCAGGTTTTCTGATTCTCTAAATTTAATTTCCAATTTTCTTATAGGTTCTTTTATAAATATTTATTTTTACCGATAATTTTTAAAGTATCATCTTTTTTAATCTATTAACTAACTTATAAGAATGAAGCTAACTGTAGGAATTGACATAGGAGGAACAAATACAGCGATAGGAATCGTAAACGAAAGGGGTGAAGTAGTAAATAAAATTTCTATTCCTACTCCGTCGCACGGGGAAATCGAAAAGTATATAGATGAAATTGCACAAGCTTTGAATGAATTATCCGAAAGAGTGAAAGCAGAACATCGGGATGCCGAAATATTGGGTATTGGCGTTGGTGCTCCAAATGGAAATTTTTACAAGGGAACCATTGAATATGCTCCAAACTTATCGTTCGACGATATTGTGCCTTTTGTTGATCTGCTGAAGAAGAAATTTACTCAATACGAAACCATTGTGCTAACAAACGATGCCAATGCTGCCGCCATAGGCGAAATGATTTACGGCGGAGCAAAAGACATGAAAAACTTTGTAATGTTTACTCTTGGAACCGGAGTAGGCAGTGGCTTGGTTGTAAATGGCGAAATGGTATATGGTGCCGACGGATTTGCCGGCGAATGCGGTCATACCATGTTAATTCCCGGCGGCCGTAAGTGCGGTTGTGGCATCGACGGGCATCTTGAAGCCTACTGCTCGGCTTCAGGAATGAAGCGTACGGCCATAGAAATTATTGCACGTGATAATGCTGCTGACAGCATATTGGCCTATAAAACCTTTAACGAACTTGATTCAAAAGAGATATACGAAGCTGCTGTTGCAGACGATAAAGTGGCTATCGAAGTATTCGAAAAAACAGGTCACTGGCTTGGAATGTCGCTTGCCGATACGGTACATCACTTGAGTCCTGAAGCTATATTTCTTTTTGGAGGGCCAACCGCTGCCGGAGATTATATATTTAAACCTACAATTGAATCGCTGAACAATCATCTTTTACCTATGTTCAAAAATAAAATTGAAGTCAAAAAATCGGAACTCAACCTTGGCGATGCTGCAATCGTAGGAGCAAGTGCACTGGTTTGGAAGACATTAGTCTAAGTTTGAAATATTGATAAGTCTTTAAAGCTCATTATAAGCATATATTATGGAAATTCACAACATACCTGTATCTGTAGATGTTATCCGCAAACGCTTTCCCTTTTTCGAAGCCACATTAATTGAAGATATTTCAAAAGAAGGCGAGTGGGTAACAGTTGAAGAAGGCGATGAACTGATGTCGGAAGGAAAGTACATCAGAAGTTTTCCAATAGTGCTTGAGGGATTAATTAAAGTTTGTCGCAATGATGCCGAAGGCCGCGAGGTTTTACTGTATTATTTAAATCCAGGACAAGTATGCGCCATGGCGTTAACCTGTTGTATGGGGCGTATGCAAAGTAATATAGGTGCTTATGCCGAAACAGATACAGAGATTATAAGAATTCCTGTAGATTGCCTCGACCAGTGGATGGTTAAATATACTACCTGGAAGGAATTTGTGATGTATGCTTATAGAAACCGGTTTGATGAACTATTAACAACAATTGATAGTATTGCATTTAAAAAAATGGACGAGCGACTGCTTAAATTTTTTGACGACAGGTTTAAAGCCACGGGTAAAACTGTTTATACCGGTACACATCAGGATATTGCCAATAGCTTAACTACTTCGCGCGAAGTGGTTAGCCGACTCCTAAAACAACTCGAAAAAGAGGGCAGTGTTACTATTGGCCGAAACAAAATCGACTTCGCACCACTTGTGTGATAATTGTTACCAAAAGACTTTTCTAATCTTCATTTCTTTGCATTATACAAAACGATAATGCAATGTTTGATCTAATTATAAAATACAAACGACATCTTATTGGAATTGCACTTGGTGCAATTGCCGGATTTCTGTACTGGCATTTTATCGGATGTAATTCCGGCTCTTGTCCAATTACATCACAATGGCACAACTCAACATTATATGGTGCCATTGTTGGTTTATTGTTGGCCAGCCCATCCAAGAAGAAAAAAATTAAAGAAAATACAGAAACTGATACAGTTGAAAAGTAAAGATATTTATAGATGAGAGGTTTTTTTGGTTTAATGGTTATTTTAATGTTGGTGGTTGGAAATGTCGGTTGTTCTGCTCGCTCCCAAAAAGATGCAGACACCGGCACCAACGCTGACTCCAATGAAAATGAATTTATTTTATATGCAAACGATATGGCTTCATTTAACGATTTAATTAATAACAGTAAGCCAGTATTGGTCGATTTTTATGCCGACTGGTGTGCTCCTTGCAAAATGATGTCGCCCATTATTGAGCAGGTAGCTGATAAAATGCAAGATTCAGTAAAAGTGATTAAAGTAAATGTAGATAAAAACGGGCAGGTGGCCGCGAAATATGGTATAAGAAGTATTCCTACACTAATGCTTTTTCAAAATGGAGAAGTAAAGTGGCAAGGTGTTGGCGTATTACAAGCCGACCAAATAGAAAAAATTATAAAATCAAAAAGTATTTTATAATTAATTAAAAGTATTATAAAGTAAAAACGACAGATTTTATTTTGATTGCTCATAAGTAACTGGTAAGCGGGGGTGGTTCCCCGCTTTTTTTATTAACAAATAGTTGATTTTCAGAAAAAATGAAGTAATTGTTTTCTGCAAGAATTGAACTTTTGTACTTTTGTATTCTACTTTTAATATTGGGGAGATCAAAGTTTCAATATCAATTAACAAACTGGTTCATGGAGAGGATTTTATCGATGTTGGTTATTGTTGCAATAGCTTATATTGCAGGACGAATAGTTTTAAAGTTGATTTTTAAGTCATCGATTATGTTTACGATGTCGAATTTGATGCTTATGTTAATTATGTTGGTAAGTGTTGATATGTCGTTGGTGGGGCAACATGGTCAAATATATGCTGCTTATGCTGTGCCCTTGAATTTTGCGGTTGGTACATATATTTTTCTTTTGATACGCAAGAAAATAGCCATTCCGTTACAAGAATCAATTAATCAGGTTAATGAACTCTCGAAGGGGAATTTAAAATTGGATATTGATGAAACGAACGTAAAAAATGAGATTGGTATCTTGAATAATTCTTTATTCGAATTGGTCGAAAAGTTAAAGAATATTATAAGCGAAATTCAAATGGGTGCCAACAATCTCAACAATAACAGTACGCATTTGAGTTCTATTTCAGAAGAATTATCGCAGGGAGCTTCTGAGCAAGCTTCAAACCTCGAGGAAGTTTCATCAACTTTTGAAGAAATATCAGCGGTGATTGACCAAAATATTGAAAAGGCCAAAGAAACCGGAAATGTTTCATTTTCGATAAAGAACGGAGTAGAGGGAATGATTGATGGTTTGATGCATGCAATGAAAACTTACAAAGAAATTTCGAAACACATTTCGGGCGTGAATGACATTTCATTTCAGATTAACATTTTATCGTTGAATGCTGCGGTCGAAGCTGCACGTGCCGGTGAATACGGACAAGGGTTTTCTGTAGTTGCTGCCGAAGTTCGTAAACTGGCCGATGCGAGTAAAATTTTAGCTGAAAACGTTAGTAAACTCTCTGCTCAAAGCCAGAAGGAAGCAACCGAAGCCACAGGGTCAATGAATAAATTAATGCCCGAAATTAAGATATCGAATAACTATGTGCAGGATTTTGTTGCTTCAAATATAGAACAAGGCAACAGTATTGTACAAGTAAATAACGCTATTCAGCAAATGAATTCTGTAACACAACAAAACGCATCGGCTTCGGAAGAAATGGCTGCAAATGCTGAAGAAATGGCCGCCCAGGCCGAAAGTCTGAACGAGCTAATCAAGTTCTTTAAAATGTAATTTACAACATCCAAAAGATAAACGGTTACGTTCACCATCTTAGGTAAATTATGGTTTTTTACGTAACGACTTTTTTTCCGAGAGTCGCTTTTTTTTGGTCAATCTTTTTTCGACCGAACTGCGGGTCGGACGGGTGGGTTTTCGATTTTTCGATTTTTGCAAAGCCATTGAAATTAATTGATAAAATTTATCGATGGCTTTTTCTTTGTTCTTTAATTGAGAACGTTCGCTTTGTGCCGTAATTATCAGTTCATTATCGCTGTTAATGCGGTTTTTTAACCTCTCGGCAATTTTATGTTTTTCAAGATTGCTAAGCAGTGACGAATTGGCAACGTTAAACCGTAATTCAACTTTCGAGTTTACTTTATTAACATTTTGTCCGCCTGGGCCACTGCTGCGAGATGCCGAAAAAACAAATTCATTGTCGAATCTTCTGCTATTTAGCGTATTGTACATGTCTGGTTATCCTTATTTGGCTCAATATTATAGTCAAAATCTGAGAAATACAAATCGACTATACCGTCTTTTTGATAACAGTGGTGTCACAAGTTGCTTTATAGCCATTCATTAACCGTTATTTTTTTTATTTTTGCAGCACTTCAATAAAAAATAAAATAGCATGTTTGAAAATCTAAGTGATAAACTTGAACGCTCCTTTCAATTACTGAAAGGACACGGAAAGATTTCAGAAATTAATATAGCCGAATCGCTTAAAGAAGTTCGTCGTGCCCTGCTTGATGCCGACGTGAACTTTAAAATTGCCAAAACCTTTACCGACACTGTAAAAGAAAAGGCGCTCGGACAAGACGTGCTTAAGGCCGTTAAGCCTGGGCAGATGATGGTTAAGATTGTACACGACGAGTTGGCCGAATTGATGGGGGCAACTGCTGTAGATGTCAATTTAGAGGGCACACCGGCGATAATATTGATTGCAGGTTTACAGGGATCGGGTAAAACTACATTTAGCGGAAAACTTTCGAAGTTTTTAAAAGAAAAAAGAAGTAAAAAACCGTTGTTGGTTGCCGGCGACGTTTATCGTCCGGCTGCTATTGAGCAGTTAAAAGTTTTGGGCGAACAGTTATCGGTTCCGGTTTACACCGAAGAAGGAAATAAAAATCCTGTATCTATTGCTAAGGCCGCTATAAAATATGCCAAACTAAATGGCCACGATTTGGTGATTGTCGATACCGCTGGTCGGTTGGCAGTTGACGAAGAGATGATGAATGAAATATCAGCTGTTAAAAAAGCCATCAATCCCAATGAAGTTTTGTTCGTTGTTGATTCAATGACTGGTCAGGATGCTGTGAATACTGCAAAAGAATTCAACGATCGCCTTGACTTCGATGGTGTAGTATTGACCAAGCTTGATGGTGATACACGTGGTGGTGCTGCATTATCTATTCGTTCGGTTGTAAATAAGCCCATTAAATTTGTTGGTACAGGCGAAAAAATGGAAGCACTAGATGTTTTCTATCCATCACGTATGGCCGACCGTATTCTGGGTATGGGCGATATTGTTTCGCTGGTTGAAAAGGCTCAAGAACAATTCGACGAAGAAGAAGCAAAACGAGTACAGAAAAAACTGGCTAAAGACCAGTTCAACTTTAACGATTTTCTAAAGCAAATTAATCAGGTTAAAAAAATGGGAAACCTGAAAGATTTGGCCGGAATGATTCCGGGAATGGGCAAAGCGCTTAAAGATGTTGATATTGATGATGATGCATTTAAGTCGATAGAAGCAATTATATATTCCATGACTCCTGTTGAACGTGAAGACCCATCGGTATTAAACGGTGCACGACGCAAGAGAATAGCACAAGGTTCGGGAACTACAGTGCAGGAAGTTAACCGTTTGTTGAAACAGTTTACAGAGACCCGAAAAATGATGAAAATGGTTAGCCAGGGTAAACGCATTGGTAATATGCCACAGGGTTTCAGACGTTAAAACACCAAAAAAATACAATATGAATCTTATTGACGGGAAAAAAATTGCAGCCGAAATTAAGGCTGAAATTGCCGAGAAGGTAAAAGAACTTAAATCGAATGGTGGAAAAGCACCTCATTTGGCAGCTGTTTTAGTTGGCCACGATGGTGGAAGTGAAACTTACGTTGCATTTAAAATTAAAGATTGCGAATCGGTAGGTTATAAATCGTCGTTGCATCGTTTTGAGGATGATGTGACTGAAGATGAATTGCTTGCCAAGGTGCACGAACTGAACAACGACGATGATGTTGACGGTTTTATAGTGCAGTTGCCTTTACCTGATCATATTTCGGAACAGAAAGTAATTGAAGCCATTAACCCTAAAAAAGATGTTGACGGTTTTCATCCGGTAAACGTGGGACGTATGGTTATCGGTTTACCAACTTTTGTTTCGGCAACCCCCGATGGTATTGTTGAGCTGCTTAAACGATACAATATTGAAACTTCGGGTAAAAACTGTGTAGTTATTGGTCGAAGCAACATTGTTGGTCGCCCAATGAGTATCCTTATGTCGCAAAAAGCAATGAACACAACTGTAACTGTTGCTCATAGCCGCACAAAAAACTTAAAAGAAGTTTGCCTGAATGCCGATATTATTATTGCAGCTATCGGTTCGCCCGGATTTGTTAAAGGCGACATGGTGAAAGAAGGTGCAGTGGTTATCGACGTGGGTACAACACGTGTTCCTTCAACTGAAACAAAAAGTGGGTTCAGGCTTAAAGGCGATGTGCTGTTCGACGAAGTGGCAGAAAAGTGTTCGTACATTACACCAGTTCCTGGTGGTGTAGGGCCAATGACCAGGGTTTCGTTGTTGAAAAATACCTTACTGGCTGCTACAAAACAAATCTATTCGTAAACACCTATAAGAAAGATATTTAAGCCAGTAGAGTAGGTTAGACAGAGCTATCAGCACTGTCCAATCTACTCTACTGGCAATTTTTTCGATAAATGCATTTTATTTTTTCTCACTTCGTGTTAAGGACGAATAAGATTATTATATGTCCACTCCTATTATGAATTGATATCTTAGAAACTGTTTAAGTTTTATCCTTCGGGATGTTTTTTTGTCTTGAGCCCTTACACTTCTTCAAAATCTCCTCATATAGCGGTGCTATTATCGTCAATTTTGAATCGTTTAAGAACTC
>JAQICD010000054.1 GCA_027858715.1 Prolixibacteraceae bacterium | reverse complement strand
GTAATTGTTTGGGATATTAAGCAATATTATGCCTATCTCCCTGCTGCAATAATACATCACGACCTTTCCCTGGAATTTATGAAGGAAGACCCCGAATTCTATGGTAAATGGATTTGGCCGGCTGAATCTCCAACCGGAAAAAAAACAATAATAACAACGATGGGGCTTTCCTTTTTGTACAGTCCTTTTTTCTTAATTGCTCATTCATATAGCAGCATATCTCAAAAATTTGAAGCCAACGGCTACTCTAAACCATATCACATCGCGCTAACTTTCAGTGCCTTGTTTTACTTACTACTTGGATTGTTTTTCCTTCGAAAGACCCTGTTGCGATTTTATTCCGAGAAAATAGCAGCACTTACATTATTCTTAATTGCTGCAGGCACCAATCTCCTGTTCTACTCCACTTACGAGGCACCCATGTCGCATTGTTATAACTTTGCTTTAATCTCAGTTTTTTTCTACCTGACAATTCTATGGCGTGAAAGACGCTCAATGAAAAACACAGTCTTTCTTGGGCTTCTTGGAGGTTTAATTGCACTAATTAGGCCAACTAACATAATAGTGCTTCTAATTATTCCGCTTTATGGGATAAAAACCTTCAAGGATCTCAAAATACAATTAGCATCGATTTTTTCAGAATGGGGAAAATTACTAGCTATGATAGCTGCATTTATTACTGTATGGCTTCCACAGTTTATCTACTGGAAATACGTATCAGGTAAATATATTTATTTCTCGTATAGCGAAATAGGAGGGGAATTCTTTTTCGACAATCCTCAAATATTTAAGTTTTTGTTTAGCTACGAAAAGGGCTGGTTGGTTTATACTCCTGTGATGTTTATTGCATTAATTGGATTCATTTTCTTGTTTAAAAATAAAAAATTAGTTTTTTGGCCAACAATCACGCTCACTGTTCTTAGTATTTATATTTTGAGCTCTTGGTGGAGCTGGTGGTTTGGCGGCGGATTTGGACAACGCTCAATGGTTGACTACTACGGAATTTTAGCACTCCCTCTTGCTGCTTTAATAGAACATTTTAGCACACGGAAGGTATTTAAATATGTAATTCCCGGTTTATTAATTATACTAGCCTCATTCAATATTTTTCAAACAGTTCAATACCACAATGGAGCTATTCATTACTGGTGGATGAATAAAGAAGCATACTGGGAAACTTTCTTAAAGCCGAAGCCAACCCCGAAATACTGGTATCTAATACGCTTGCCTGACTATGAAAAAGCACGCCAGGGAATTTATGTTTCGATTCCGGCAGAAAACAAAAAAACAAAAGTTAACGAAGAAGAACTGGTAACTTTTATCATAGACGAGTTAACTCTATCAGGGTTCGACACAATTGCAACATCTATTTGTGCTACTTCTATAGAAAACTACGCCAAAGAGCTGGTCAAAAACCATCAGGCAGAAGAATATTTCAACCGAATAAAAATAAAAAAGTATACAAGCGAAATTTTGGCATCACAAAGATGGACAAATCAAGTTGAGAAAAAAGCTAAAAAGAAAGATGTAGCATTTAAGCACATGCTCGAACTGGAAGCACAACGAGTTTATAACCTATACGGAGTTAAATATGATTAACAATAAAACAATAGCGGTAGTTGTACCTTGTTACAACGAAGAAACACAAATTAGTATGGTTCTGGAAACGATGCCTGATTTTGTTGACAGAATAATTGTTGTAAATGACACCTCAACAGACCGTACGGCAGATATTGTAAAAGAACACATTGCACACGACACATCTCCCAAAATAACAATCCCGAGTATTTTGAATGCAGAAACCCCTAACAGATACAATAAAGCAACTATGGTACTGCAGGAGATGCAACAAAAGGAAATTGAAAGATATACGCCTTCGGAAGTATATAACACACATGAAGATGAAGATAGAATTATTTTGATAAATCATATCAAAAATGGAGGGGTTGGTGCTGCAATTGCTCGCGGATATAAATGGACAAAAGATTATGGTATCGATTGCACAGCAGTTATGGCAGGTGATGGGCAAATGGATCCGGCGGAACTAGAAAGCATTTGCAAACCGGTTATTATCGAAGATATTGATTATGTAAAGGGCAATCGTCTTATCCACCGAAGTGCATTATTGGTAATTCCTAAAGTGCGTTATATTGGTAATTCAGTATTATCTATTCTAACTAAATTAGCAAGTGGTTATTGGCATGTTTCTGATACTCAAACCGGATACACTGCAATTTCAAATAAAGCTTTAAATGCTATTCGCTTATTCGATATATACAAAAGTTACGGCATGCCAAACGATATGTTAGTCAAGCTAAATATTGCTATGTGTACAATCAAAGAAGTAGAAATAAAACCAATATACGATGTGGGCGAACAAAGCAAAATGAAAATTTTTAAGGTTATTCCGCGTGTTTCGTTATTATTATTCAAGCTATTTTTTATGCGTTTATGGAAAAAATATCTATTTCGTGATTTTCATCCTTTGTTTTTACTATATCACATTTCGTTCATTCTTTTTTTTGCAGCTATTCCTTTTGGCATAAAAATTTTTAACCATTGGCTTATTACACAAACATCTGCAAATCCTGTAACTGTTTTGGCTTTTATGTTTTTATTTATTAGTGCTTTTCAATCGCTTTTATTTGCTATGTGGATGGATATTCAAGATAATGAACGTTTGTATAAATAACAACCTAAAAACATCCATTTTTTATAAAAAGACATGGTATTTAGCAGTTTTATATTTCTATTTTATTTTCTACCGATTGTAGTAATAGGATATTACTTGTTAAACAAAAAACTCAAGAATGTTTTTTTGCTACTATCGAGCATCTTCTTCTATATATGGGGAGCCCCAAATTTTATTGGGATACTGATTACAACTACTGTTATTGACTATTATCTTGTAAAGATAATACATACAACTCCTCACAAGCAGATAAAAAGAATTGCACTATCAGTGTCTTTGATTATTTCCATAGGAATACTCTCCTATTTTAAATATGCCAACTTTTTTATTGAATCATTAAATTCATTATTAAACCATGCCGGAATTGACAAGGTAGAATGGACTTCGGTTGCTTTACCAATAGGAATATCATTTTTCACGTTTCAAAAAATAACCTATGGAATTGATGTTTATCGCGGCGTTCACAAACCACTTAAACGTGTATGGGACTATTTACTGTACATAATAATGTTCCCTCAATTGGTTGCCGGACCAATAATCAGGTTTAACACAATTGCAGATCAAATTGAATACAGAGATGAAAATATCGATAATATTTATCTCGGTCTCATAAGGTTTATCATAGGGCTAGCAAAAAAAGTACTAATTGCAAACGTTCTGGGAGCTTATGCAAGCAGTGCATTTGGGGCAATAGACACAATAAGTTCAACCGAAGCCTGGTTGGGGATTATTTGTTATACTTTTCAGATTTACTTTGATTTTGCCGGGTATTCAGACATGGCAATTGGCCTTGGACGGATTTTCGGGTTCAAATTCCCCGAGAATTTCAATAATCCATACATCTCAGGAAGCATAACAGAGTTTTGGAGAAGATGGCATATTACACTTGGTGCCTGGCTAAAAGATTATCTTTATATCCCACTGGGGGGCAACCAGGTAAAAACAAAAAAACGCCTGTACCTTAACTTATGGGTTGTTTTCCTTATTTCCGGACTATGGCATGGTGCATCATGGAATTTTGTACTATGGGGTGCATTCCATGGTTTTTTTCTTGTAATTGAGAAAATTTTCTTATTGAAACTTCTCAAAAAAGCAGGAAAGACAATTGCCATACCTATAACTTTTTTGATTACAATGATGGGGTGGGTGATATTTAAAATTGAAGATTTTAGCAACATATTCTTGTTCTACAAAAAACTATTCATGTTTAATTTCACCCCAATTACATTCATCGATAACTCAAAAATCATAATCACAATAATAATTGCATCTGTTTTTTCATTTATAACCCTGTTCCATTTTGGTAAAAAACTGGAACAAATAATTTTCGCAGATTCATACTCCTACCCAACAAAGTGGATTATGTTCATAATATCATTCCTTCTTTTAATTATTTGTATAGGCTCATTAGCTGTTTCTAATTTTAACCCATTTATTTATTTCAGATTCTAAACAGGAAGCAATGGCACAGAAAATCATCACATACATATTTACAGCTTTCATCCTATCGATGTTAATATACCCTCAAATACAAAAAAGGTTTAACATTCATAATGAAGGTAACTTAAGCGGATATACAGAAAAAGTAAAAAATGAGAAATTTTCAGCGGAAAAATTTTTCAATCAAGAGTTTCAACAAAACACAGAACTTTATATATCAAGGAACTTTGGATTCCGTACATGGTTTATACGTGCATATAATCAAATAGATTATTGGATATTCAAGAAAGCAAATGCATGGGGTATCGTTTTTGGAAAAGACAATTTTCTTTTTGCTCAAAGCTATTTAGAAGCACATAACGGGAGGACTTATTTGGGGGAGGAAAAAATCGATTCGATAATGCAAAAACTTGTTTTTGTAAGAGACGACCTTGAAAAAAAAGGCAAGCATATGCTATTCGTCTTTGCAGCCAGTAAAGCAGAACTATTTGAAGATAAAATACCTAAATACTATCAAAAAAAAGATGTAAAAAGAAACTCAGAAAGCTATATTCGAAAACTAAAAGAAAATAATATTGACTTTATCGACTTCAACAGTATGTTCCTTAAAGAACAATCAAAAAGTAAGTATCCGCTTTACCCTAAAGCGGGGATACACTGGAGCTATTTCGGAGGTTTTTTGGCCGGTGATTCTATCGTCAGTTATATTGAAAACAAAACAAAGAAAGATTTACCCGATATAAAACTAGACACCATAAAATTATTGAAAGCGCATAGCGCCGATATCGATATCAGCCAAACGATGAATTTGATATTTCCAATTAAGGATGTAAAATATGGTTATCCCCAACTTTCGTTTGACAAAACAGATAAAGACTCAATAAACGTACTTGTAATTGCAGATAGCTTTTATTGGAATATTTATGGCCTGGGAATACATAAGAATGTTTTTGGGGGAAATTCTAAGTTTTGGTTCTATTACAATGAAGTATTTCCTAGCACCACAGAACAACCTTTAAACGCTAAAGATTTAAATATGAGAAATGAAATCAAAAAGTTTGACTATATAATATTTTTGACACAAGAAGGAAAAATACATACTTTTGGTTGGGGCTTCTTAGATGCTTACTACAATACTTTCTATAGCCAATCAATTAAGGAATAGAACTTCATTAATGTGGGGAGAATTTAACAGCCAGTTGAATTCAATTGTCATAATTCTCTTTCCTTACGAAAAAACAGAGCCAACAGAAATATAAATATTTCACCGGTAATGAACCACAACCGGGAAACCACTGATATGGTTACACTCAACTGAGCTTCGACCCCAAGGGAGGTTAAAACAAGAACAATAATGCCTTCGCGCACACCAATACCGCCGGGTATAAATACAGCCAGCAAACCATAGCTCACACTCAGTGGGAAAGCAAATGCTGCAACAATACTTATTTCGGGTGAAATTGATTTACATAGCAAGAAAAATCCAATACTCCAAAATGTCCAATAAGTAAATGTAGCAAGTCCAATATGCATCAACTCTTTAATCCCTACAAATGGCACATCGAGCTCTTTCCTGAATATTCGCTGAAACAAACTTAATGCAAAACGGTAAATTTTTTCAGAAAATAAAAATAGCCCCAACCCCAAAACGGTTGCCAAAACTATCAATAAAAAATAAGGGTTTATATCAACAAAAACCAAACCTATGAGGCTAATCAACAATCCAACAAACAAATAAACCAACTGTTCTTTTAATGAAATTGTACTGAATACTTTCACCGAGTATTTTTCTTTTGCCGCAACACTGGCCCGCCCGATTATTACCCATAACTTTCCCGGTATATACTTTGCAAATACTGATATACCATGTGAATGAACAGCTAACTTCCTGCTAATAATAAATCCATGTTGCTTCAATGCAATGCGCCAACTAAGCGTGCTGGCATAAAAGCCGCCCCATAATAAAATAATAGAAGATATGGCCAGGATATAGTCAAAGCTGATTTCACTAAAAATCAAATAATCAAACTTAAGCAGGTAATAAAGCAAAAAACCTATAGATGCATACAAGAGTATTTTAAGCCAGTGTTTGAAAACCTTCATTGCAATATGACTAAACAGGTTGCACAAAATTCATTACATCACTTTTTGTTATTTCATCTCCGCCCAAAATGATTAACCGTTCTATCACATTTCTAAACTCCCTGACATTGCCGGTCCAATTGATTTTCTTCAGTTCTTCTATCGCATCATCTGCTATTTTCTTGGACTGAATGCCATATTCGCCACATATCTGTTCGACAAAATAATCGGACAGCAGAGGAATATCTTCAAGACGGTCGTTCAATTTCGGGACATTAATAATTATCACACCCAGACGGTGAAACAAATCTTCCCTAAAATTTCCGTTTCCTATCTCTTTCTGTAAATTTTTATTGGTTGCAGCGACTACACGTACATCAACTTTAATTTTTTTATCGCCCCCCACACGGGTTATCACACTCTCCTGCAATGCACGTAAAACTTTAGCTTGTGCCGAAAGACTCATATCGCCAATTTCGTCAAGGAAAAGTGTACCTCCCTCGGCTTGTTCAAACTTACCTTTGCGTTGTTTAATGGCCGAAGTAAAAGCCCCTTTTTCATGACCAAACAGTTCGCTTTCGATAAGTTCGGAAGGTATGGCTGCACAATTCACTTCGACAAAAGAGCCTTCTGAACGACTGCTTAAATCGTGTAAGCGGCGGGCAAATAGCTCTTTACCGGTACCGTTAGCCCCGGTAATCAGCACCCTGGCATCGGTCGGAGCTACCTTGTCGGTCATTTCAATCATTTTCGTAAGAGCTTCAGAATTGCCCACTATATCGTATTTTTTACTTACTTTTTTTCGCAGCGTCTTTGTTTCGTTCACCAGGCTCGATTTGTCCATGGCATTGCGAATAGTTATTAGTAAACGATTCAAATCGAGTGGTTTTTCAATAAAATCGTATGCTCCTTTTTTAATGGCTTCAACGGCAGTGTCGATATTTCCATGACCACTAATCATCACCACGGGCGCATCGGGTTGCTTTTCAACCAACATAGGCAACAACTCAATACCATCGATATCGGGCATTTTAATATCACACAAAATCACATCAAACTCAGCCAATTTAATTGCCTCGAGTGCTTTGTGAGCATCTTCGGCCAGTTCAACCTCGTATTTCTCGTATTCGAGAATATCTTTCAAAGTATTGCGTATTGCACGTTCGTCGTCAACAACTAAAATTTTTGCCATATCAAATAGTTCTCTGTGTTTAATTCCACAAAATAACAATAAATATTGCTAAACTATTAGTTAACTAGACGAAATACATTATTTTTGATATTCAAAACAATCAGAAGATATGTTTACTACACAAGTTTACGTACAGCGCCGCGAGGCTCTAAAAGCAAAAATAAAAAACGGTATTATTCTGTTTCTGGGCAACGAAGAATCGCCCATGAACTATCCCGACAATCCATACCCGTTCAGGCAGCATAGCTCATTTTTATATTATTTTGGTATCGACCGTCCTTCGGTGGTTGCAACCATTGATCTCGACAACCAGCAGGAAACAATATTTGGCGATGAACTTTCAATGGATGAAATTGTATGGATGGGCAACCAAGCTTCAATAAAAGAACAGGCCGAAAAAGTAGGGATTTATGAAGTTTTACCATCGGTTAAACTTTACACTTTTTTACGCGAAGCAATTGCATCGGGGCGTGATATCCATTTTTTACCGCCTTACCGACCCGAAAATAAAATTAAGTTGTTGCGCCTGCTCAACATCAGACCCGACCAATTTGCATTAAAATCATCGGAAGAATTGCTGAAAGCTGTAATTTCTCAGCGCGAAATAAAAGAAAAAGATGAAATCACCGAGCTCGAAAAAGCGATAAACTGGAGTGTTGACATGCATGTTGAAGCCATGAAATATGCAAAGCCCGGCATGAAAGAAGCCGATGTAATGGCAAGGATTGCCCAGGTTGTACTTGAGCGTCAGGGACAACCATCGTTCCCGATAATTGCAACCGTACACGGAGAAATTTTACACAACCACCATTATGGAAACACACTAAAAAGAGGTCAGCTCTTTTTACTCGATGCCGGAGCCGAAACGCCCAGACATTATGCAGGTGACCTGACCAGTACTTTTCCTGTTTCGAAAAACTTTTCACGCAAACAAAAGGAAATATATCAGCTTGTTCTAAACGCACACTATGCTACTGCCAATATGCTTAAGCCCGGAATTGAATTCAGACAGGTACACATGCATGCTTGCCGGGTAATTTTCGAAGGGCTTAAAGAACTAGGCATAACCAAAGGAAACACCGAAGAAGCAATTGCTGAAGGCGCACATGCACTGTTCTTCCCTACCGGTTTAGGCCACATGATGGGGCTTGACGTACACGACATGGAAGACCTGGGCGAATTAAATGTAGGTTATAACCCCGGCGAATCGAAAAGCAGCTTGTTTGGATTAAAATCGTTGCGTCTGGCCAAAAAGCTTCTGCCCGGCCATGTGCTAACCATCGAACCCGGAATTTATTTTATCCCGGAATTGATAAAACTATGGAAAGCCGATAAGAAATTCGAAAACTTTATCAACTATAAAAACCTAAAATCGTACATGAATTTCGGAGGTGTACGTATCGAACAAGACTACCTTATCACCAAACGAAGTAACCGTTTACTGGGGCGCAAAAAGCCTATGGAAATTGACGAAATTGAAAAATTGAGACAATAAGAGATTTATCCGTTGCTCATCATGCCAATTATCAACCCCTTTATTTCTGCTAGATTTTTCATCCGCCCATATAAACTGTAACCCGGGTAATTTTCTTTGCCCGCATCGTCAAGAATCTGGTGTCCGTGGTCGGGACGCAAGGATAAAATCCACTCTTCCCCGGTTTTTTCAGTTCTTCGTCGTCCTTCTTTTAGAAGATCTTTAACAACTCCAATCATGTCAACATCTCCTTCGAAAAAGGTTTCTTCCTGAAAATTCAGTCCCTTATCGCGAACAACATTCCGAAGGTGTACAAAGTGAATATATGGTGCCAGTTCGCGCGTTATTTCGCTCAGATTATTAAAATGACCAACGCCAAGTGAGCCTGTGCAAAGCGTTATACCATTTGAAGGCGAATCGACCATCGCCACAATATCTTTCAAATCATCAATGGTACACACAATACGCGGCAATCCCATCAAATTCCATGGCGGATCGTCGGGATGCACGGCCATTTTTATATCAATCTCTTCGGCAACCGGCACAACCTGGTTCAAGAAAAAGCTTAAGTGCTCTTTGAGTTTTTTACGATCAATGCCCGAATAAGACAACAACATTGCTTTAAATTCATTGAGCGTATATGCCTCCATTGAGCCGGGTAAACCATACAAAATAGTGTTTTTCAGCTCATTGATGGCCACTTCATCCAACTGACTAAAATACGCCTTTGCTTTAGCCACCAACTCTTCCGGGTAATCATTTTTGGCTCCTTCGCGTTCGAGAATAAACAAATCGAAGGCAGCAAAAATATGGTATTGAAACCCCGAAGTATAAGTTCCATCCTCGAAAAACAGCTTTAAACTGGTGCGCGACCAATCGAGAATTGGCATAAAATTGTAGCAAACGGTTTTTATGCCACAAGAAGCCAGGTTGCGAAGCGAAATTTTATAGTTTTCGATGTGCTCCATGTAATTTTCACTATGCTTTTTAATATCTTCACTCACCGGCAGGCTCTCGACCACATTCCATGTCAGTCCTTCTTTCTCGATCATTTTTTTACGCTCGGTAATGGCTTCAACTGTCCACACATCGCCAACCGAAACCTGGTGCAGCGCTGTAACAATCCCGCTTGCACCAGTCTGCCTGATTTCATTCAGCGTAATTCGGTCGTTAGGACCAAACCAGCGCCATGAATAGAGAAAGGAAATACCCCCCGCTACCCCTAAATCCCCTCCCGCTTTCTGCGGGATAAATGCCGGAGACTTTTGGGTTTCTGCTATATTGTTTCGATTCTTCATTTAATAATTCATTGTTAAAGGCTAAAAAGCTTCAAATTAAGAAGTGACCCTCTAGGACTGAGGGGTAAAGGGTTCTAAACCCCACTAAAGGTACTGAAACCACCGTCAACGGGCAGCACTATTCCTGTTACGAACGATGCGGCTTTGTCGCTAGTCAGGAACAGCACGGCTCCAACCAGTTCACTGGCAAGGCCAAACCTGCCCATGGGCGTTTTGTTGATTACCTTGTTTCCACGTTCAGTGTAACTACCGTCGGGATTGGTGAGCAGGGCGCGGTTCTGGTTGCCGATAAAAAATCCAGGAGCAATGGCATTAACCCTCACCGAACCTTCAAATTTCATGGCAAGCTCCATGGCCATCCACGAGGTAAAATTCGATACGGCCGCTTTGGCTGCTGAGTAACCCAATACACGGGTAATGGACTGCATGGCAGCCATCGAAGAAATATTGATGATATTACCCGAACGCTGCTTGGCCATAACCTCACCAAAAACCATCGATGGCAGCACGGTACCGTTATAGTTCAGATTGGTAACTTTGTTGAGGTCGTTTATGTCCAAATCGAACACGGTTCGGTCGGGTGCAATAGTAGCCCCGGGCATGTTACCACCGGCAGCGTTCAGCAAGATATCTATTTTCCCGTACTGGGCAATAATCTCGTCGCGGGTTGCTTTCAAGGCGTCCATCTCGAGCACGTTGGTTTTAAGCCCAATGGCTATGCCGCCCTGTTCTTCTATGCGCTTTGCAGCTTCGTGGGCTGCCTCTTCGTTTATATCGAGGAACACGATTTTTACACCGGCTTTCGACAAACCTCCTCCAATTTCAGAAGCCAGTACACCACCACCACCGGTAATTACGGCCACTTTGCCATCAAGGGCAAATAAATCATCTAAATAACTCATAAATATTTATTTTAATTGTTTTCAATTCCGGGTACAAAGTGAAACTCAAGATTTTGATAATACTCCAGCGTTTTATCGGGCTGTTCATATTGATCAGGAATGGGCATTCCCGAAAATTGCTGAAAATACAACAACATGGCATTTCGCCACCACATAGCTTCTTTTTCCTGGATTCTCAGCAGTTGAGCTACGTGGTCGTGCCTTCGGGCATCGATAAACGACTTCAGCGTCTCCCATTCTTCTACCATTTCCGACGCTTCGTGTGCGCCCGAATAGTATTTCTTACACATTTCCTCCCAGAGCGTGTTCCCCGATTTCATCTTATAATCCCATGGCACATGATGAAACCAAAGCAAAAATTCATCGGAACATGTTTCTATATTATTGAAACGGTCGCGCACTTTGGGATGATACTGAGAAACGGCATTACTACCGGTAACCGACCTGTCGAAACCAATGCCAGCAGAGTCGGCACGATGATAATAAAGCGAAGTCCAGTCGGGACGATCGATATTCACCCACGGCCCGGGACCCCAATGATGATTCCATGCCATTTGGTGATGCAACCCCAGGGGTGTCATATAGTTCACCGCAGTTTCACGCGAATTGAGCATCAAAGGCTTAACCACATCAATAAATTCCATTTCTGTGGTAAAGGTCATTTTCAGCCATTCTTCAGCAATTTCGTCTGACGATAGAGTATGATCCCAGGCCAGTCGTCCGTAAGCATACCAGTTTGACTGCCCAAACGGATGCCCCGTCCAGTTGCGGTCGGTTCCGATATTTGATACTCCGGCCATTCCCGACATTTCATATTCATACAAAGAACCATCAACAACTTTAGCTACGGTAGAGCCTTTTCCATTGGCATAAGTATCTGAATTGAGTGTTTCCTTGAACAAGGGAGCCAGGTAAACCAGGTGTGTGGCACAACCCAGATATTCCTGCGTAATCTGAAATTCCATCATAAGCGGAGTATGTTCCATACCTCCAAAAAGGGGATGAAAAGGTTCGCGCGGTTGAAAATCGATAGCCCCATTTTTCACCTGAACAAACACATTGTCTTCAAATTCGCCGTCGAGCGGTTTAAATTCGTCGTATGCCTGCAAAGCACGGTCAACAGGTGTTTCGTGGCTATAAACAAATGCCCTCCACATTACAACGCCTCCAAAAGGCGCTACTGCACGCGCCAGCATGTTGGCACCATCGGCATGCGAACGGTCGTAATCTTGCGGCCCGGGCTGACCTTCTGAGTTTGCTTTTACCAAAAAACCACCAAAGTCGGGTACGTAACGATAAATCTCTTCAGCTTTGCTATTCCACCATTCAGCTACGTCTTCGTTGAGTGGGTCGGCAGTTTCAAGGCCTCCGATTTCAACCGGGGCACTAAACCGTGCAGTTAGGTAAACCTTAATTCCATACGGCCGGAAAACATTGGCAAGTGCCGCAATTTTTTCAAGATACTGCTCCTTTAAGATCAGCGCATTGGCATTTACATTTGTGAGTACAGTTCCGTTTATACCGATTGAAGCATTAGCCCGGGCATAATCTTTATATTGGGGAGAAATAAAATCGGGCAGCTTGTGCCAGTCCCAAATCGAAAAACCCGCATATCCGCGCTCCACCGTACGGTCGAGATTATCCCAATGATTGAGCAGACGATGAGTCGTTTTTGGTTTTTCACTTATGTCAAGCTTTGAAATGTTTGAATGCATTTGCAACAGACGCAAAAAATGAAAAGTGCCATACAAAGCGCCCACATCGTTTGCCGACGCAAGTAAAATGAGTTTTTTGCCATCGTCATTTATAGTTCGTATCAGGTATCCATCACTCCCAAGTACGTGCAATTCACCCGATAAATTAAATTTTGAAATCAAAGCTGATGACTCCGATGTTATAACCAGCAACCCATCGTCGATTGAAGCGTTTCCAAAATCAACAGGCATATCGAGCATATCCGAAAATCCGGCCTTAAGTTCCTCGCGAATCACCTTGCATGTTGACGAACTACCGGGAACCGAAACCGTATGCAAAACACTTTGATAACGGTCGAGAAGTTCAGTGTCATCAATTTTTTTATACCGCAGCCACAACTCGTAACCATCTTCGGCACGAAGAAAGCTCGCAATAAAAATAAAAGTCAGCAAAAATAAAAATCGTTTCATCTCTTTGTGTTTGAATGTCAGGTTGATCGTAATGATGATTCGCGTATTATAAATTCCGATTCTAAAACAACCCGCTGAGACTTTAATGCAGTGTTCTCATTTTTCAGCTGCTCTACAAGACTATTTGCGGCTAAAATACCGGCTTCGCGACCGGGATAATTCACGGTACTAAGTTTTGGCGATACAATATTTGAAATCGGGTCGTTGTTAAACCCCACAATGGCAATGTCGTCGGGTATTTGAAATCCTGATTTTTGCAACTGCAACATACATCCGCTTGCCACCAGGTCGTTGGCTACAAAAATTCCATCGGGCTGATTTTTCATCGCTGCAATTTCCAAGGCAATTTTTTCACCTTCATCAAAAGTCAACGAAGCTGCATAAATAATGCTACCCGAGCAGTTTTTGCTTTCGGCTACTGCCCTCTCAAAACCTTTTTTGCGGTCGGCATACACGTTAATCTGCGAATCGACAGTAACATGCAGCAAACGTGCACAGTTCTGGCTTATCAGGTGCTTTGTTGCCTCGTAAGCTGCCTTTTCGTTATTGGTAACAAAACAGGCAAACGGCGTATTGCCAGGAACACGGTCGAAATATACCACCGGCACTTTTTTTTGAGCAAACTGGTTAAAATATGCCAAATCGCTATGTTCAACCGTAAGCGAAACAATTAAACCATCTACCCTGCTGTTAAACATGGTTATCGCATTTTGGGCTTCTTTTTCGACCGACTCATGCGACTGACTGATAATTAAATTGTATCCATTTTTACTGGCCACATTCTCCATACCGGCCAAACATGCCGACATGAAATTACTATCGAGCCTTGGCACAATAACACCAATAGTATTGGTTCGTCGTGTACGCAGGTTACTGGCAAAAGCATTGCTGCGATATCCCATTTTTTGGGCACATTCTTCAACCTTAGCCCTGGTTCGAGCATTAATAATGGTATTTCCTTTCAACGCCCGGCTAACAGTCGAAGCCGATAATCCCAGTTCTTTGGCTATATCGTAAATGGTGGTTTCTTTTTCCACTTTATTTCATTATTTTAAAATCAATCGCGACAAATATAAGTATTGACTCTCAAAAATTGCAACCGATTGCAAAAATTATTTATTTTTGTTTTGTGTTGATGTACATTTAAAAACAACAGATATATTGCGTATCAAATACGACCTTACTATGAAATTTTTTCTGCTTCTGTTTTGTCTTACCATTGTAGTCGGCACCCGGACATTGTCTGCGCCACAAGTTGAGAGCTATTCGAATTTGCAGTTCAAAACATTCTCGACTCAGCAAGGGCTATCACAATCGTCGGTGCTTTCGCTAACGCAAGACCCACAAGGATTTATATGGATGGGGACGAAAGACGGACTTAACCGTTTCGATGGATATAGGTTTCGCACCTACAAATCGGAATCCGACAATGCGAACAGCATTAGCAACAACGAAATTATTTTTCTGAGTAGCAATAGCAAAGGAAATATTTTTGTGGGCACACGCGGGGGCAGCCTAAACTATTTCATTAAAGATGAAAACCGTTTCAAAAAATTTGAAAACCTCGAAATTATCGACGGAACAGTCAACTCTGTCACCGAATGCAACGATGGCACCATCTTAATCGGAACAAATATTAGTCTCTTTTCCGGGGTACTTGACTCATCATTGCAATATGAATATGACTTTACAAACCTCTCGAAAAATTCGGTTTACCTTACATCAAACAATACGCTTCTCCCATATGACCGCCTTTCAATTTCGGTAGTTACTACCGAGAAACTTGAAAATGAAACTATAATTGTAGGAACATTCAAAGGACTTTTTCTTTATATCCCCGATGACATGTCGTTTACACAAATAGATATCGGCAGGCTTAACGATGCAAAAATCACCTCGATGGTTTGGGACAACGACAGCACCTTATGGATAGGCACATCAGAAGGTTTGGCTAAATTGTATTTTGAAAACAACAAGCCCAATGAAGTTCAATTTCTTGACAATCATGAAGCATGGAATCAAACCAACGCCACCTGGGTTGAAAAACTCATATGCGATATCGACGGGAATTTATGGATAGCCACCCGGGGCGCCGGAGTTATAATGTGGGACACAACAGGAGATATCCACAGCTATTACAACAACAGTTCGCTTTCGTACAACATTGGCGACAACATCATCAACTCGCTGCTCATCGACAATTCAGGCATTTTGTGGATTGGCACCGAAAGCCGTGGTGTTGTAACACTCGACCTGTATCGAAAAAAGTTTAACCACCTTGAAAACTACACTTCAACCGGGCGTAACCTAACTTCGAACCTTGTAACAGCCATTACCGGAAACGAAAACGAAATATGGGTAGGTTCGGCATACAACGGCCTCGACTATCTGCGATTTATACCCGACAATAAAATTGAAACCAGGCACATAGAAGAAATCCCGTACGACAATGGACTTACATCGAACGAGATAATATCGTTATGTCTCGACAAGCAAAATAAACTATGGATTGGAACGGCATCAAACTATCTTGTTTCGCTTGACAAAAACGGCAAATTCGACTCCTACCCAACCGGCAGTTTCACTTTTGCATTGCATCAGGATCAGCAAAACGATCTTTGGATTGGAACCTGGGGCAAAGGGTTAGGATTAAAAGAATTTCAAAGTGATGAAATTCAATTCTTCTCGAACCAACCGCACAATTCGCGTTCACTCAGCGGCGATATAATCCTGTCGGTTTACGACGATTCAAAAGGAAATCTTTGGATCGGAACCAAGGGGCGTGGTTTAAACATCATTTCGCTCGATGCCATTAAACAAGGATACAACAACTTTATTGCATACGAAAAAGGCGAAATATTACATAACGACATATACTGCATACTAGAAGATTCGGAAGGAGCAATTTGGATTGGTACAGGTGGCGGACTAAACCGCATTGACTTAACCAACAAAGAAACAGCCGATTCGTTTATGAAAGGACGGGCAAAATTCGAATCGTTCACCGAAAAAGATGGTCTGCCGGCAAATCTCATATACGGATTAATCGAAGATGATAAAGACTTGTGCACATATCTCGAAAATGCACTGAGTCAATCGTTCAAAATCGTTACAGCAAACGATGGCGAAGCAGGCATTATCAAAGCACTCGAAACACTTCCATCAATTATCGTTTCGGATGTAATGATGCCCAACACCGACGGGCTTGTACTGACTCAACAATTAAAAACCAACGAAAAAACCCGTCACATACCCATTATACTACTAACAGCTAAAGCAGCCGACGAAAGTAAAATGGAAGGTTACAAAAGTGGCGCCGACCTCTATGTGAGCAAACCATTTAAAATCGACCTGCTGAGAATTCAAATAGAACAATTGTTGGCCTCCCGCAAGGTGCTTTCTGAAATATTTAGCAAACAAATTATGCTGAAACCCAGAAATATCGCCATTTCATCGGCCGACGAAAAGTTTCTGACACGACTGAACGAAGTAATTGACGAACACTTACCGGAGCCCGATTTTGATGTCGCGGCCATGGTTAAAAGAATGAACCAAAGTCATTCAACTGTTTTAAAAAAAATAAAAAGCAGACAGGGAATGATTCCCTATCTGCTATATAGTATTCGTTGTTATGCATCAAATTATTATTCCATAGGATCGGCACCCAAAGTACCAAACAAATTATCCATGTATTTATCCGATTTGACTTCTTTAAGGTTCTTACGAGCCTTTTCCAGTTCAAAATTTAGGTTCATACGCTCGGCAGCTTCTTTATAATTCAGTTGCTGAATGGTTTCTTCGAGATACGCAATGCTTTTTTCCCAGTATGCAATATCTTTTTGCTGCTTACAAACGAGACGCTTTTTGTACCACTCACTTTTCAGTACACTTTCGCGCGTAAACATTTCTCTGAAAACCTGATTATCTCGTTTCATACCTTTATAATCGCCATCAACCATTATACTGACCAATGCTTGCAATGGCGGGCACAAGGCTTCGTACGTGCCATCGAGCATATACCCCTTGGCAACACGCTTCTGCGTAACTGAAAGATTATTAATTGAACACGCAAATGTTTCCATATCCTGCAACTCGGGACGAAGCATATCGTCGGAAAAAACAGCATCAGGGTTACTAAAAATACGTCCCATGAAGCGATGAACAAACTTTAGGGTAATACGATATCCCAGCAGACTGGCTTCTATTTTCTTATCCTTATATTTAAAATCTTCAACTTTTTCAAAATATCCGTTTTTAATTAAGAAATCAGGATCACGTTCCTCAATGCCCATACGAGAAATCAACTCAGGAATAAGTAAACTCACATCATGATCGACCTTATATTTAGGACCAACATAACCGGCAGCTGTTGAAAATGGTTTGTAACCGGTAAGAATATAAGACAAAAGTGCATTATTCAAATCGGCTGCAGGCAACAGGTTGTTGAAAGGCCCTTTAGTGAGCGCACCTTCGGAACCAAAACCAGTTGTTGAAGGTGATTTACCTGTAATACTGCAGATAAAATCGATGAACAACTCGGGTAATTCCTGGTAATGAATCGGGTTGTAAATGGCCAAAGGAGGCACATTATTTTTTTCATCGGCGGGGTTGTTTCTTCGTCCGGGCAAAACAGCATTCACAGGCATATACAATGGTTTTCTGTCGGGAATTTTACGATAAATGCGGGTACATGTTTCAGCAATATATCTGTCAACCGAGTTAACCAAATCGGGCCTAACCTGCAAATATCTGGGATTAGCCGACGGAACACCATCGACCAGCCGTGGCTCAGACGGAATAACTAAATAATCTGGCTTCTCATTTTCCAGAAAATCATTGATAAGATCTTTTACCGGCTGAGTATAATGGTCGAATCCAATTGTATCTTCTTTTATTTCTTTTACCTGTTCGCGAGTAAGCGGTTCGTAATTTGACAAAAAGGTGTTAGGACTTGCAATATCAGCTTCGGCCTGTTTGTCGTAACCCTTAATCACACAATCATCGGGACGCTGAAACAAACGCGATTCGCAGTTTGTAAGCAACTTAACAGCCGGATTATCATATCGATTGCTCAACCCTTTTAACATATCACTGCGTACAATAATTGATGCCGAGATATCGTCTTCGGTTTGAACTTTTTGCGCTGCATAAAAATCTTGTCTGATTTGGAAAATACGCCACGATTTATCAATATCGTGTCCAACACGCAGGTAGTTGGTAATTAACTTACGTCCCATAAACTTCAGTTCGTTACCAGAAACTCCGTTAATTTTATCAACCGAGAAATATTCTCGCCAATGTTTATCCGACTCTTTGTGGTAACGACGTTTCACAATATAAATCAAGTCTTTGATACGTTGTGGCACCGACCTCAACCACTCGTTGTATTCGTTGGAATATTCGCCGGATGGTGTTAACAGCTTAATTACCGACCCCAGTGAACGTCGTGAACTTAGTATCGAACGTGGAGGCTCATCTTCGGTATAATGATGAGGTTCTTTAAACCGGGTTGAAAAATCTTTTGCCATAATTTCTTCAACCATATCAAGGTCTTTTTGCAAGTTAGATACAATAACAGAACCCTGAATCATGGCATCCTGAATGGATTTAGAAATTTCAGATTTACCACCTCCGGAAACAGTGCACGGTTTATGACAAAAAGTACCTTCGGCTACTGTGCCTACCAGATGCCAATAAAGACCGTTAAGCCGCTTTTTCATGCGAATTTTATAACCCGAAGGTAAAATATAATGATTTTGTGGTAGCAATTTTATACGTTTCTCATCATCGCCAGAGTCGATCCATGTTACCGTTTGTTCGTAGAGGTTAAAGCTTGAATTTTCGGGGACATACAAGATGTTTGGATAGTTCTTGTCGCGTCCGTGACCTTCAGGCATCAGTTCAATAAACGACTCATATTCTTTAATCATTTGTTCGAAATTAAACACATCTCCTTTAACAGTGCTATGAGGACGATACCGTTCGCCAAGGTCGTAGCTCGGGAATGCCAAAGCTCCGCCAGCATGTTCTTCTTCACACTGTCCGAAAAGATTGGCTGAATAACTGATTTGAGTTTTCACTTCTTTTTTACAATACCCGAAATAGTTATCGGCAATAATGGTAATTACTATACCACGCTTATCGCGAGCCGTAATTTTAAAGGCGTTTCCATCGTTATATAGCTCATTTTCATCCTTCCAGCACATTCCATCGCGACGTTGACGCTCGGTGGCAAAATCGTAATGAGGAAGACCCAATTCTTTTTTCTTCATATGAATCAGATGTGTAGCCAGAATCACACATCCTGTGTGTCCAGTCCATCCTTCGGGGTCGAGAGCAGCATCGTTTTCGGGTAAATGCGGATCACCTGCATTTCCAAAAATCGATTCAACAAAATCGAGGTTACCTATAAGGTTACCCGGAGCAAAAAACCGGATTTCCATCGACTTTTCTTTTGAAATACCTGGCACTTCAGGTACTACAATTGGCCGCAACAGAAGACTAACAAACAATTCTGCCTTTTTTTCCTGTTTAAAAGTATAAGGCAACTGCATCAACTCTTTTGGTGGATTAAAGGCTTCATTCAGTAAACGGGCAAAAGCGACCTTAGGCACTGCCTTTTTATCGTCGGCTATAGGTAACCCTCCTTCACAAACATGAAACACACCTTGCGTAGTTCGTTTGTCGGCTTTTGGATTATGAACAACACCTTGCGATGTTCTATAGGTATGTACAATATCCGATTCAAAACTATCACTTTTAGGCGGCAACGACATTTTACGAGCCAACCCATGGGTGTCAAGAATAAAAGTATGCTGTGGCAAGCTAATGTCTTTGGCTTCGGGCACCTCTTCCAGGTAGTCATCAATAAACGACTGAATGCGCTGACCAATAGGTGATAAATGATCGGATAAAATACGCGACTTTTCCCTAAAATTATCCAGTAACGGAGTAGCAAACTCTAAAAATTGTGCAGTGCGCTCATCCTTATAATAAGGATATCCGAGAGCTGCAAGTTTTAGATTAATGTATTGGATAAACTTTTTATTGTTTATGGTATCTTTATCTTTATCGATACCGGCTCCAAAAGTTCGACGTGTTGACATTTTTATATATTTTAATAGTTTCTCAATAAGTAACTCTTTGGATTATCGGTGCAATTATAACAAATTGCAAGCCATAATATCAAAATATAAGCATTACCATTCAGTTAATTTTGAACGATTATTTAAATAGGAAATTTAATCATCAAATAAAAACAACTGAACATCAAACGAGTATAACATTTAAAAGATAAAACACTTTACTATTGCAATTCGTTCATTCTGAAAACAATTTATTAACATCGAAGGGTATAAATGACCCCGCAGAAGCCGGAACGCGGTTCATGCTAACATGCATTTTCATTTTGGCGGGTTCGAACAAAACACATTGGCATTATGGGCATCGATTCGATATATTCTAATCGGGGAACTCCTTTTTGGTCTGTAACAAGATGATCTTCCTATAAATTTAATATATGGTTAAATGCCTGATACATCTGGCATCCCGAAAGGAAAAACACGAGCATGAAAGCTACAGCTAATCGTTGCCTTCTCTTCCAATCACACATTCCATTCATAGCTGTTTTTTTTACATATAGTCCATAATACTTCCTGATATCTGCATTAACGAGACTTCAGCCACTTTGGCAAGATATTTCACTGATATCAGTCGCTCTTCAGCATCAAGCAGGTTTTTTTGCACTTCGCGCAATTCAATCCCAGCCAAGCTGCCCAACTTATATTGTTCGAGTGCAATATCGAGATTTTCTCGGGCAACTTCAAGGTTTTGTTCTTCAAGCTTCAGAAGCCTCAAATTGTTTTCGTAGGCAAAAAATACTGTATAAAGATCGGCTTTAACATCCTGTACTATTTCTGTAAAACGAATTAACTGAGATTCTCTTTCGATATGCGCATTTTGCTGTTCGCGTCTGCGGTTAAAACCATCAAAAATATCAATTCCCATTGAAAGACCGTAATTTAAACCATGCTGATGTTGTGAATTAATCGCACCAGCACTGTAATTATTGAAGCGGTAACCGTAACCGGCATTCATTGTCAGATAGGGATAAGCCCTCGATTTAATAATTCGATAATCAAGTTCCGAAATTTCTTTATTCTGATCGGCAATCTGCAATCCGGTGTTATAGTCTAATGTATGTTGAAGCAACTCGTCAAACTTAAGCCTTTTATTAATATCGATAAGCGAATCATTTAACACAATTAACTTATCGAGTTCCTCAGAAGCCATCAGCTTATTTAGTCTAATACGCGATGTATGCAAAATCTCTAACTGCAAAGCATAGCGCGAACTATCGGCATTTAGATAAACCTGCGATTGCAACAATTGCATTTTTGAAGCACCACCAAGCAGATATCGCTCTTCGTCGATACGTACCCGCTCGCGCGACAATAATACAGCATATTGCAGGTTTTCGTATAAAACCATTTGCTGAATATAGTTGTAGTATTCCGAAACAATTTGAGCCACAAGGTTTTCAACACTCATTTGTGTATTCAAACTACTAATTTCGACCTGTGTACCAAGTTTATTATAGGCATTCTGAACCCGAAAACCCTGAAAGATTGTCAATCCGGCATCAATGGAGCTTTCAACAGAAGTATTATGAATTCCTTGCGACGAGATACTTTCAGCCTCGGAATTCTGCACCGTATTGTTCAAACTTCCGTTTAAACGATTGGTATTGGTAACCGTTGGAAGCATCCCCGCATTTCCCTTTGTGTAGTTGTTGCGAGTTACTTCCTCATTATTTCGGGTCAACATAAGCGAATAATTCTGCTCAAGTCCGGTTTTTATGCAGCGACTCAAATCATACACTTCCTGTGCATTGGAATTACGAGCTGCAAACAATCCTAAAAACAGTACGGCAATTATGCTAATTCTTTTCTGCAAGTTCATTATACTCATCAAATTTTGATACATTTTCAATATTTTTCGATTCGCTTGAAATAAACATGTAAATGGCTGGCACCACATACAATGTAAGGATGGTTGAAATAGTCAATCCGCCAACCACAGCAATACCCATTGCTACACGACTTTGAGCACCTTCGCCCCACCCCAGTGCCAGGGGCAGAATGCCGAGTATGGTTGATAAGCTGGTCATTAATATAGGCCGGAACCTGGCTGCCGATGCGAAACGTATGGCCTCGGCCTTATTCATTCCGGCAAGCTTACGCTGGTTTGCAAATTCAACAATTAAAATGCCATTTTTCGATACCAGACCAATAAGCATGATAATACCAATTTGACTAAAGATATTCATGGTTACATCGAAATACCACATAAACAGCAAGGCTCCGGTAAGTGCTAAAGGAACAGCCATCATTACAATGAACGGATCTTTAAAACTTTCGAACTGAGCCGAAAGAACCAGAAAGATAAGTACAATAGCCAACAAAAATGCAAACATCAGACTCGACGAACTTTCCATAAAGTCTTTCGAGTCGCCCGAAAGAGCCGTTCTGAATGTATCATCCAGCACTTTAGTCGAAATTTTATCCATTTCTTCGATACCATGACTAATGGTATTACCATCGGCCAGACCTGCCGAAACCGTCGCAGCTACAAACCGGTTATACCTGTACAATTGCGGTGGTGCTGTTGTTTCGTTTAACGACACAAAATTATCGAGCTGAATCATATCGCCGTTCGTATTACGAACATATAGCGACTTGAGATCGAGTGGCTTGTTACGGTCGTTGCGAGGAATTTCGCCCAATATCTGATATTGTTTACCATTCATTATAAAATAGCCGAAGCGCTGACCACTCAGGGCTAGCTGTAGGGTTTGCCCTATATTCTGGGTCGAAACACCAAGCATATTGGCTTTATCGCGGTTTATTTCAATCTGAAGCTCGGGTTTTGTAAACTTTAAGTTCACATCGGCCATTTCGAAAGTAGGATTATCGTGGACTTCTGCCATAAAAGCCGGCAAAACCTCTCGCAGCTTATCAATACTTGGGGCTTGCAACACATACTGAATGGGCAAACCGGCACGCCGGCCACCAAAAGTCGATTGCTGAACGATACTTGCCCGCGCTTTGGTTTTCTTTTTGAGCACACCAGCTAACTGAGCCACAATTTCCTGCTGCGAACGCTCTCGTTCACCCGGCTCAACAAGACTAACCCGTACAAAACCTCCACCACCCCATATAATAGCAATAATATTATCGTTTTCGGGTACTTCCTTAGCAACAACATTTGCAATCTCTTCGATATATTCCATATTATACTCGTAGGTAGAACCTTCCTGCATGGTAACCCGGATATTAAACTGCGAACGATCTTCAAGTGGTGCCATCTCGGCTGGAATAGTTTTCCACAAAACAAAAATCAGCACACCGGTAACCAACAGTATAAAAACGACTAAAAATTTTTTCTTCAAAAAATTATTAAGCGAATCTTGATACGCATTGTTAAGTTTCACAAATATCTTTTCAGTGGCATAAAAAGCCTTGCTCCGTTTATGGCGTGTTTTCAGCAACTTGGTCGATAACATAGGTGTAAATGTAAGCGCAACAAACGACGAAATAGCCACCGAGCCGGCAATTACAATACTAAACTCGCGGAATAAACGACCAGTCATGCCTTCGAGGAAAACAATAGGAATAAAAACGGCCACCAGTGTTATTGTTGTTGAAATAATGGCAAAGAATATCTCGTTTGCCCCCTCTAAACCAGCTTCCAGTGGTTTCATTCCCCCTTCAATTTTTACATATATATTCTCCATCATTACTATGGCATCGTCAACCACAAGTCCAATTGACAGTACGATAGCCAGTAATGTGAGCACATTTATCGAAAAACCTGCGATATACATAATAAAAAATGCGCCAATTAGCGAAACAGGAATTACCAGAATGGGGATAATTGTTGTACGCCAATCTCTGAGAAAAACAAAAATGATTATAACCACCAGGAAGAATGCCAGAAAAATGGTGTTCTTTACCTCAGTAATCGACGAGCGGATGTACCGTGTACTGTCAAAACCAACATCATACGATACATCATCGGGTAAATCTTTCTTGATAAACTCAAGCCGTTCATATATTTCATCAACAATTTCGATATGGTTTGCCCCCGGCTGGGGAATTACAGCTGTGGCAATCATAGGCACACCATTCATTTTGGCTATACCCTTCAGATCTTCAGGTCCAAGTTCGGCTCTGCCAATATCGCTCACCCTGATAATCTGGTCACCATCCTTTTTCAGAATCATGTTGTTAAACTCCTGCGGAGTAGTCATCAGTCCTAAAGTACGAATAGTCAGCTCGGTATTATCACCTTCGATGCTACCTGCCGGCAACTCAACATTTTCGCGAAGGATTGCATTTCGAACATCGACAGGAGTCATTTTATACCCTGCAAGTTTTGCCGGGTTGAGCCAAATACGCATGGCATAACGCTTTTCGCCCCATATCACCACGGCACTAACCCCCGAAATAGTCTGAATCTGTTCTTTGAAAGTTAAATCGGCTATTTCAGAAATTTCGAGCAAAGAACGCTGCGTGCTTTTAACCGCAATCATCATAATCGGACTTGCATCGGCATCGGCTTTCGATACAGTAGGTGGATCGCAGTCGCGGGGTAAAAATCGTTGTGCCTGCGAAACCTTATCGCGCACGTCGTTTGCTGCCGCTTCCATATCAACCGATAATTCGAATTCGACTGTTATCCGGCTTCGCCCCTGACTACTGCGACTGGTTAGTGTGCGAATACCGGGAATGCCGTTTATAGACTGCTCCAGAGGCTCGGTAATCTGCGTTTCAATTACATCGGAATTAGCCCCCGGATACGAAGTACTTACCGAAATTACAGGTGGGTCAACGCTGGGGAATTCACGAATACCAAGGTATCCCATACCAATAGCACCGAACAAAATAATAACCAATGAAAACACTGTAGCCAGAACCGGCCTTCTTATACTAATTGACGATAGACTCATACCCTATAATTAATTACTGGTGTTCGACTGGTTAGTTACCAAAGTATCTAACTGAACCGGCAAGCCATGCCTGAGTTGCAAAATTGCTGTAGTAAGCAAAGTGTCGCCAAAACTCAGCCCGTGGGTTACCTCAACATGCGAGGCCGTTCGTAAGCCCAAATCAACCTTCACCTCTTCCGCTTTTCCGTTTCTGAAAACAAATACTTTTTCGCCCGACATCTCGGGTATAATTGCCTGAGTTGGAACCGATATTGTATTTTCGATTTGCGACAAAACAGCCTGCACACTGGCAAAACGCCCTGACTTCATCTCACTATTCTTGTTGGGAAACAAGGCACGTGCCACAATGGTTCGGGTGCTGATGTCAATCATAGGGTCAACAGCATATACTTTGGCTGTGAATAAATCCTCGTAGCCATCAATTTCAAAAGTGATCGGAAATCCCGGTTTTATTTGTCCGGCATATCGTTCCGGAACCGAAAATTCGATTTTGAGTGGGCGATCTTTAACCAAGCTCACAATTTTAGTTTGTGTAGTAGCAATTGCACCTTCACTAATCATACGCAAACCAACTACTCCATCGAAAGGTGCTCTCAATTCTGTTTCAGAAATGCGTGCTTCAAGAAGTTTGATATCGGCCTCCAGCGACTGTAACTCAGTAGCAACCTGATCGTAACTCTCACGGCTAATGGCATCGCGGTCGAGCAGTTGTCGCTGACGGAACTCACGTTCTTTGGTTAATTTTAGTTGTGCCTCAACTTTAAGCAGTTGTGCCTGCAGAGGCCTGTCGTTGATTTTGGCCAGCAACTCACCCTTTTTAACACTTGTTCCTTCCGAAAAATAAATACCTACAACCTTACCCGATGTTTCAAACGACAAATCAACCTCTTCGTCGGGCATTAAAGTGCCTGTACTGTAAATCAGCTCATTCATATCAACTGGTTTAATCAAATATCCGCTGGCATATAAAGGCTCTCCACCACCATACATGCCACCTTGTCGAACCAACTGTTCCGACTTGCCAAAATCCATATTTGATTTTATTTTGGGATAAAATATTATCGCCAAAAGCACAATAATCAATACTGCGTTGATTATTATTCTGAAAAGTAAAGGTCGCTTTGCACTCATTTATGACACATTTTATGATTTCACAAAAAATAAAAGGGAATTTACTTTGACCAATCAAAACGCAAAAGGTTAAATCTAAAATAAAACTTTTTTACCCTTTGTTTCAAATGCATATCTGATTATTAAAAGTTAAGCAGCAAAATTAACGATAAAATTTAACAACTAGAAAGAATGTTTCTTGGTCATTTAGCCGAATAGTAATACTTTTAACAATGCGGTTTCAACTAAATTTTTAAAACAACACAATGTCGCAACTCAAAATACTAAAAGCCTCGGCTGGCTCGGGAAAAACCTTTAACCTGGTTGCCGAATACATAAAACTTTTAATCGCCAACCCATACAATTACCGTCATGTGCTTGCCGTTACTTTTACCAACAAAGCCACTTCGGAGATGAAAGAGCGGGTTATCCGCGATTTATTCAAACTATCGGAGAATCAAAATGAAACATTGCTCAAAATACTAACAACAGAAACCGGCCGCGACCCACAGCTTATTACACGAAATGCACGACTTGCACTCTCGAATATACTTCACAACTACGACCGATTTTCGGTAAGCACCATCGATAGTTTTTTTCAACGCGTTTTACGCTCGTTTGCCCGCGAAACAGGACTTTATGGAACATACGAAGTTGAACTCGATTATGAAGCGGTACTAAACGAAGCTGCCGACCGTTTGTTGCTTTCGGTTGAAGACGACGAAGACCTTCGCATTTGGCTCACCGAAATGTCGGAAGACCAACTTATTGAAGGAAAAAACTGGTCGATAAAAGAAAAAATACTCGAACTGGGTAAAGAACTGCAAAAAGAAGCCTACCAACAATATATGCTCAGCAACATTGCAAGCAACAACGAAAAAAACGACGAACGCAAAAGGTTGCTGGAGTTAAAAAACGAAGTTTTCAAAACCAAAAAATGGTTCGAAAAAGAAATTCGACTACTCGGCAAAACCGGTATCAATTTAATTGCAAAACACGGGCTCACTGTCACTGATTTTAAGTACAAAAATTCATCGTTTGCCAACTTTTTTTATACCATTTCCAATTTCTCAGGGGGCAAAATCGAAATAGGAGCTCGTTTTTCTGGCGCACTCGACAATGTTGAAACCTGGAGCAGTAAAGAATTGCTTGACAGAATGCAGGCTCTGTACGACGACGGACTGAACGAACTTATCCGAAAAACAATCGATTTTGTTGATAAAAATCAAATACATTACATAACAACAAACGAAATTTCGAAATACATTTATTCGCTGGGCGTTTTATCGGTACTGCTCGAAAACTTACGCGAAACAGGGCGCGAAAACAACACCCTGCTGCTAAACGAAGGCACCCTGCTGCTAAAAGGAATCATCGGAAACAACGATGCACCATTCATTTACGAAAAAACCGGCTCTTTCTATCACTATTTCATGATTGATGAGTTCCAGGACACCTCGGGCACTCAATGGCAAAACTTTAAACCACTTATTGTAAACTCGTTATCGGAAAACAACCCCAACTTAATAGTTGGCGATGTAAAACAATCGATATACCGATGGCGAAACAGCGACTGGCAATTGCTAAACATGCACATCCAGAACGAACTAAAAACCTTCGGCATAGAAGAACGCAAACTACAGCAAAACTGGCGCAGCCGCGAAAATATCATCCGTTTTAACAACCAGTTTTTTATGGCCGGGAGCCAGTGGCTGCAATCGGAACTAAATATCAAACTCGACGAGAGTAAAACGCCCCTGCCCGATAGCTATCGTCAAACCATCACTGACGTATATTCCGACGTTGAACAAAAGGTGTCGGAAGGAAAAACCGGCGGCTTTGTCCAACTTAATTTTTGCGAGGCCGACGATACAGCAGCTTATCGCGAGACTGTTTTGGAACAGTTGATAGAAGCTGTTAAAAAAACGCAGGACAATGGCTATGCTGCCGGCGACATAGCCATTTTGGTTCGTAAAAACAACGAAGGCAAAATGGTAGCCGATGCCCTGCTTAACCAAAAAACAAAAGAACCCGGGTACAACTTTGAGGTAGTTTCAGACGATTCACTTTTCATTCACACCTCCCCCGCTGTTAAGCTAATCATTGGGCTCATGCAACACGCACTTAATCAAACTAACGAAGTTATAAAGGCTACGGTAATTCACGAATTTTCGAAATCGATATTGCCCGAACTTCAGCTAAAAGGGAAAACTCCGCCAAGGGTTAACCACGATGTACAACAACAGATTTTATTCGGCAACCAATTGCCCGACAGTTTCTTTCCGGATCACATCAAAGAAGAATTTTTCCCGTTCTTTAACCCCGAAAACAACAATCAACTTATAAAAAGCTGGTCGAACCTTTCGCTTACCAACTTTATCGAAGAGGTTGTTAAAACCTACAACCTTGATGTTTTACCGGGCGAACAAGCCAGCATTCAGTCATTAAAAGACAAAGTAAATGACTTTTCGAAACGCGAAAGTGGCAATTTACACCGGTTTTTAGAATGGTGGCAAGAATATGGCACAAAGGTTAAAGTACAGATGGCTGCATCGCGCGATGCAATTCGCATACTCACTGTTCACAAATCGAAAGGACTTGAATTTCCGGTTGTATTGTTGCCATTCTGCGACTGGGAGTTTGCTCCCGACTCGCGCAAATCAAACATTATATGGTGCCCCACCGATGGTACGCCCTACAGGCAATTTCCTGCTCTGCCTGTAAAATTCACAAAAAGCCTGGCACAGTCGCACTTTGCACCCGATTATTATACCGAGATGCTTTTAACAGCCGTCGATACCATCAATCTGTTGTATGTGTCGTTTACCCGCGCCGTTGAAGGACTTTTTGTTTTTGGCCAAAAACCACAAACCGACAATAAAGGAAATACAAAAGCAGCCTACACAGCAAACAGCATGGCCTTTTTCTTATTAGAATCGGATTTGAAAGTACTCGGATTTGATGAAACCAAAATTGACTGTTTTGAATTCGGCACATTTGAAAAGCCTTTAATAACAGTGCAAGCCAACTCCGAAATTAATCTGGCAACAAATTTTACCCGTCAGAAGAATATTGCCGAAACCTTGAAACTTCGTCGCAATTACGACGATTTTCTTGAAGAAAAAGCACCGGAATGGAAAAAACAGGTCAACCTGGGTAAATTCATGCACGAAATACTCGCGGCCATTAAAACCAAAGAAGACGTTGAAACGGCACTCAGAACTTTGCTCGATGCAGGAAAAATTACACTTGACCGTTTTGATGAGCTGAAAACAGAAATCGAAAACCTGCTACAAAACCCCAAAGCCAACGACTGGTTCAACGGGTCATTCAAAGTACTTAACGAAACATCGGTACTTGATCCTGAATTTGGAAACCTACGTCCCGATCGTGTAATGATTTCGGCGAATAAAGCCATTATTGTTGACTACAAAACAACCGACAAAGCAAGCAACAGTCACAAAAAACAGGTTGAAAAATACACCGGCATAATTACCCAAATGGGATATACCGATGTAGAAGGTTACGTTTGGTATCTGAAAACAAATGAAATAGTAACGATTGATAAATAAGAAATTATGCCAGTTTTAAATATTAATTTTGTATATATAGCATACTACATTTAAGTTTGCAACAAATTCAAAAATACAGACGAGCAGACAGATACTATATTTATAAAATTGAATTAAGACAAAATGGCTTAATGCTGGACGAAATAAAATCAAATTTAGATTGTTGCAATACAAAGATTTTATTACTTTTATTGGTTAATATCAAAATGGATAAGACTAAAGAAATAAGTATTGATTTTCAGGAAGTTATAGCTTGTCTTGGCTTTACTATAGAAGACGACTGCCTATATTTAACCAAACAGGAAAGTCAACTAACAGCCCCCCAAATTCAGTTTCATATAGAAACAGCAAAAGAACTAAATGCCTCTGCTGTTTACATACGCAGACAGCTCAATGGCAGCTACAAACCGCAAGTTTTTTTGTTTGATTTCACAGACAGAAATTTTGAGGAAGCAAAAGAAAATGAAATAGCTGAAATTCAAACAAAAATTTGGAGTAGTGGAGAGGCTCCATTGGCTTGTGTTTTTTACAATTCTGAAATAAGAATTATTGACTGTACAAAGCATATAACTAAAGAGTACAAGCCCGAATACTTAATAAGGGATTTGAAATTAACAGGTAAAGTTCACGAGATATATAACGAACAATTTGCCATAAAAATCAAAAGTGGTGTTTTTTGGGAACAAAAAGAGCTGAAAAATAAATTTAAGTTTAAGAACTCTGCTTATGACGCATTAATCAAAAACATTCGTTTTGTAGCTACAGAACTCGGGAAAAAGTTTAAGAATACATCTCCCGAAATTATCAATAAAATTATTGTTCAAGCAATTCTTATAAAATATTTAGAAGAAAGAATCGACAGCAACAACAATAAATTACTTTCACATAAATATTTTCAGAAATACAATAACGCAACAACCTTTAATGAAGTGTTAAGACAAAAAGGCAAGTTTGTTGAGCTACTTTCAGACTTAAATGAAGATTTTAATGGAAATGTATTTAAGTGGGAAATAGAAGAACAAAAACAGCTTATAACATTAGATTTATCAATTGTTGCCGACTTATTAGCTGCTGATAAAACAAGTTTAGGTTCGCCACAACAAGAATTAGGTTTTCACGATTGGAGATATTTCGAGTTTAAATTAATTCCTGTTGAGCTGATTAGTCGTTTATATGAGGAGTTTTTAGGGGAAAATAAGCAAGAAAAGGGTTTATATTATACTCCTTCTCATTTAGCCAAATTGTTAGTTGATGAATGTATTCCGTTGAAAAAGTATAAAGATTTTGACTTAAGAAACTATACAATATTAGACCCAGCTTGTGGTTCAGGCATTTTTTTAGTTATTGCATTTAAACGGTTGGTTCAGATTTGGAGACTTCAAAACAAAATGGCTACTCCTGATATTAATGATTTAAAATCAATATTGAAAAATATATACGGAGTAGATAAAGAAGAACAGGCTGTAAGATTAGCCTCTTTTAGTTTAAGTTTAGCGTTATGTAATGAATTAAATCCTTTAAAAGTCCTTAACGAGTTAAGATTTGATGATTTAACAGAGGAAAATTTAATTCATTCAGATTTTTTTGAATGTAAATCCATAAAAAATAAAAAGTTTGATTTGGTAATTGGCAATCCGCCTTTTGTAAGGGGTTCTATTTCAGATTACTCTAATGTTTGGGAATTAGAAACCAAAAAAGTTAATATACCACAAGGACAAATTGCATTGAAATTTCTTTCGGAATCATTCAGTTTTCTAAAAGAAAATGGATTGGTTTGTTTGATTATTAAATCATCGGGCTTGCTATATAATAGCACTTCTAATGATTACAAAAAAGTCTTGTTCTCAAACTATAACACAATTCAGGTTTTAGATTTTACTGCTTTAGCAAGGAACAAATCACTTTGGGATAATGGAGCTGATGTAGCTTCGGCAGCAATATTCATTAAAAATGAAAAACCTGATTTTAGCAAAAATATCTTGCACTTAACATTTAGAAGAACAAGAGCAACTAAAGAAAGAATTGTTTTTGAAATAGATGATTATGATTTACATTTTGTAAACCGACAAACTGCTATCAACAATGAATTTATTTGGAAAAATAATTTACTTGGAGGTGGAAGAATAAAAAAACTTGTTGAAAAAGTACAAGGGCTAACAATTTTGAAAAATTTTTTGCTTGAAAATAATAGTATTGTTGAGGAAGGTTTTGAAATAGGAAGTAAAAAAAACTTAACTCCTGAACATATTTATGAAATTCCTTTTTTGCCTACAAAAGCTATAGATGAAAATGAAATTGGTTATGATTTACTGACAGAAATGAGCAAATCAACCAAATTTTCTAAAGTCCCTATAAAAGAATCTTTTATTGCTCCGAATTTGATAATTTGGGAAAATATTGGAGAGAATAGGTTTCCAATATTTTTTAATGAAAAGTCATTCTCTTTCAAAAGAAGATTAATTTCAATAAAATCTTTAAAAAACGATATCGTTCTATTAAACAATATTTATAGCTCATTTGAAGCAAATTACAATTTTTATAAATTCTATTTCCTTGCAACAAGTTCTGAAACGCTCATTAATAGAAATAATACCTTTCTATTAAAAGATTTTAAAAATCTTCCATTTATTGAAGATGGATTTTCATTCTCGGATTTTGATTTAAAAGTAATTGATGATAGTTTAGAATTTCAACGAGACTTCTTTATTCACGGTGAAAAATCCAAAGCCTTACAGCAAATACCGCAAAATAAATTATCATCGGTTATGTCAAATTTCGGAATCGAATTTTCTAGAGCATTAAATATCATCTATGAAGATAATAAACGTAAATTTAGATTAAGTGATGTTGTTCAGCTTGAAAATTCATTAATTGCAACTGTATTCAAGTATGACAGCGAAAACATAGAGCCGAAACTTAGTAAAGATTTATCTGAATTAAACATTGCCGGACTTACAAACAATCAAATTTCTGCACACTTATCTGTAAACAGAATAATAAAATTATATCCTCAAAAAGATACTATTGTTTTTGTCAAACCGAACCAATACAGATATTGGCTTTCTTTAATTGCTTATCGTGATGCGGATAAATGTTTCTCTGACTTTTCAAATATTACAATAGAATGATAGCAGAGGAGAATTTATCGAATAATGAACAGCCAAAAATTAGTATTTCAAAAACTAATTTCATTTCGTTGATTATTAAATCAATGAGACAGAATGTACCACATTTCAAAACTTATATTGCATCAGGTTATCACAAAAAGAAAAATCTAAACGAAGACGATTTAACTCAAATTTATATTGAACAAGCACAAATTTTTATTAGAAAGCAAGACTATCCTTTTAACATTAGTAGTCAGTATAGAGATATTTACAATCTTAGCAAAGGTTTTTCAGACTTTTATTATTATCCAAATGAACCAGGTGTTTCAAATACATCTCTATTTTCTGTTGAATGCAAACGATTACCAGCCCCTGACAAAACAAGAGAAAAAGAATACGTTTTTGGTACATCTAATAACGGAGGCATTGAAAGATACAAAACAGAAATGCACGGCAAAGGTTTAAATGAATGTGGTTTACTTGGTTTTATCGAAAAGGAAAAAGCAAGTTATTGGTTTGCAGCAATTAATAATTGGATAACAAATTTAGCTAATACAAACAAGTCTTGGAAGTATGATGAAACTTTATCCGAAATAGATTCAAATATTGATTCCTGTTTTTTAGAATCTATTGCACACAGAAAGACAAGTGATATAAAATTGACTCACTTATGGATAATTTTAAACAGATAGACATGAATGAGAATCAATTGCATATATTAATAATTGCAGTTTACGCTATGACAAACAATATTATCGCCCACAAAAACCTAGTACTTCTCGACTGACAATTGCCCCCAAATCCGTAATTAATCATATTAGTAAAACGCTGGGTTAATTTACCTACCTCGAAATCAACACCGACTCTGCCTTTACATCATTCAGCATTAAAATATACGCTCCGGACTGATATTCTGAAACATCAAATTGAAAGCTAAGCTGGTTTATGTTCTCAAAACAGGCAACAACTTCACCCGACAAAGCATACAGTTTTACATTATCAATTTGTGAATCCGATTGAATAATTAGCTTATTGTTGGCCGGATTTGGATAAACTTTAAAAGTTGAAACGACACCTTTTTCGTCGATGCCTGTATCGTCAACCTCGATAAAATCAACCCCGTCCCATTTTTGAGAGATACGGTTTGCCTCCTCGGCAGTAATTGGCATTACCGTACCATGGCGAGGCCAAAAGTCCATGGAAATCTCTTCATCAATTACCGAAAAATTAAGCAAATCGGTGCTTTCGGTAAACTGATACTTCCCGGTCATATACATATCGTACATTAGAATGTATGTATCGGTGTTAATCAGCTTAAAAACCGACGAGCCTTCAACAGCTTCGTTAGTCTGGTGCAAGTATTTGTCGTATAGCTCATATCCACCACTCACAGTGTTTGAAACAGCCTTTTTTATACCATTTCCGCTGCCTTCGGTTTTATGAAACAGATGATATTTTCCATCAAAATGAATAATATCTCCATCAATGCATGCTTGTTTTGTAGGACTATAATACAACTGTATTGGTTCCGTTTCGAGCGAAGTAAAGTCGTCGTTGGCATAAGCATAATAAATTTTGTCGTAATACTCAGCCGTACCCCTGTCTTTATCAAAAAGCATCGACCAGTAAACCATGTACTTACCTACGCGCTCGTCGTAAAAGGTTTGCGGAGCCCACACCCGTGTAACCGATTCCATTTCGGGAAACATATCGGCAATATTCACAATTGAGTGGCTCCAGTTCACCAGATCCGACGATTTCAGAAAAACCATTGCCTGGTTGTTATTCCAGCCATTAACAGCAACCTGTAAATCGGTTACAACCATATAAAAGTATCCATCTTCGCCACGCAGTATATGCGGGTCGCGCACACCCCCTGTTGAGCTGATTGCAGAAGAAGAAATAATTGGCCGGTTGTTATTTACAGCCTTGTAGTTAAAGCCATCCTTACTCAAAGCAAAACGTATGGCTTCCTCGCCTGCACCATTTCCGGTAAAATAAGTAAACAAATAAGCGTCGTAACCTTCATCTTCGGCTATGTAAACATCAAATGTCAGTACCAGCTTTTCATCACCTTTAGATATTGTCGCGGTTAAAATCACGTGCTTCTTTCCCTCCCCGGTTGGAGATAACTGAACTACCTCGCCGGAATTTGTCAAATAATCGGGTTCGCTGCTTGCCCATGTAATTATTGATCCTTCATTTCCTTTCGAAGGTAAGTCGATATCATCACGAAGATTTTCCAACCGGCCTTCAAGAGTTATATCTCCGGCATCTGTCTGAACAGACTCTTCATCACTTAGCGACGGCATTACCGTTACGGTTATCGTTTCGGAAATTGATTGTCCGTCTTTTTGAAAAGTGGCGGTCAACTCTACATCAATAGCTTCGGAACCAGTATCCGGTCGTATTACTTTACCGTTGGTACTAATCACATTTGGATTTGACGATTGCCAGCTTATTGAAATATCGTCAACTGAAACGGGCAGCTCCAAATCACTCAAAACAACATCAGCAAATGAAGTCATAACAATGTTGGCTGCTTCATATAAATACCTCTTAGCCAAAGCATTATCAAGTTCCTGCCGGTTTTCTAAAAGCTGCGATAATTCACTGGCATTCAAACTTTTATTGTAAACTCGGAAGTCGTACAACATAGCACCCGACAAATACACATCGCCGCTATAAGGCGACCTTCCGATAAAATTAAATGCAGTTGCGCCCAGCTCAGATGGTTTTATGGTTATGTTACCACGCTGTACTTCAACTCCATCGTAGTATAAAATGCCGGTTTGTCCATTTTGAGTATAAGTAATGTGTTTCCAACTGCCCTTTTCGAAATTTTGATTCAAAGTTACCGATTCTTCGTTGGTCCAGTGTGTTCTATAAATTGTATATCGCGAGTCTCTGGCACTAAAGAAAAGTCCACCATTTTGTTCAGAACCCATATCTACAGAATTCGAAAACGACCACACAAAATTTCCGTGAGACGAAAGCGAAGCTTCTTCATCGACAAACAAGTATGTCGAAATGGTAAAATCTTCAAGCCCGGCTACTACTTCACCAAAACTGCTTCCAAAATCGAAATATTCACTATCCCCTTCGAGTTGCAATACATTAAGCGAACCAAAACGCTGCACTTCGGCACCATTCATCAACATTCCGTTGTAACCATTGCCTGTTTCGTCAACAATAATCTGGTTGTCGGTCTGATTGGTATTAAAAAGATACTGAACTCTAAGATTATTCTGCGCTGTTGAAACTACCGCAAATAACAAAATCTGAATTAAAAAAACTATCGTTAAAATATTTGTTCGCTTCATATTTATACTGTTATTCTGATTTTATAAAATGTTTTGGTAAAGGAAAAATAACTTCCTGCAATCACAGCTGCGAAGATAAAAACAGATTCGTTACCTAACGTTTAATAACTCTACTAATTATAATAAGAATTCGACAATTGGCATCTCATTTATCTGCTGAAATCATACTGCAAAAGTCATCCAACTTGTTAATTTTGTATGCGAAACAAAAAAAAACAAAGTCATGCGCGTATTTCTATCTGTATTTGTTTTGTCAATTATTATTTCATCATGTACCAACCAAGCGAATGAGAATAATATCCCCTACATCGACCTTTCGGGTTTCGAAGATGGAATTCACCACTGGGAATTATACAGCGAAATACGAAGCAACGAACGGCTCGACACAAACGATGTAATTGGCATTGCCGATAATTTACTGGCCTACCAAAACGAAGATGGTGGCTGGCCAAAAAACATCGACTGGCTGGCCAAAATTACCCCCGATTCGGTAATCAATTCGCTTACTGAACGCTACCAGCGAAGCACGTTCGATAATAGAAATACCTTTCCGCAAATCGAATATCTCGCGGCAGTATATCATTATTCCAAAATTGAGAAGTACAAAACGGCAGCATTAAAAGGATTCAACTACATTTTAGAAACCCAGTTTCCTGGTGGTGGTTGGCGCGGATGGGATGCCCCTGCCATCACATTTAACGATGATGTAATGACCGGCATAATGAAACTACTATTAGATGTTAAAACTGAAAAGGAAATTTACGACTGGCTGGACAATACAACCCGCCAGAAACTTGTTTCGGCATATAAGAAAGGCCTGCTGGTAATTCTTAAAAGCCAGATTGAAGTTGATGGGACAAAAACAGCCTGGTGCCAGCAACACGACCCGCTTACCTACCAACCTGTACAGGGACGCAGTTACGAACTACCCTCAATAACTGTCCGCGAAAGCAGCGATGTTGTTCTGTTTCTGATGGAAATACCAAACCCCGACCAGCCAGTAAAAGAAGCCATAAGATCGGCCGTGGAATGGTTTGAACGTTCAAAAATTACCGGGTACCGGTACGCAACTATTTCAATCGCCGAAAGACCTTATCACCAAACGACTGTTAATTTCGACCGGGAATTTGTACCCGACGAGAATGCCAAACCGGTATGGGCCAGGTATTACGATCTGGAAAACAGCGAACCTTTTTTGTGTCGCAGAAGTGGCGAAGTCGTGTTTTCGCTCGATTCTATTCCTTTCGATCGAAGAATTGGGTACGACTGGTACGGGTTTTGGCCTGAACAGGTTCTTTCGAAATATAGCGAATGGAAAAAACAGTGAAACGAACTCTCATTTTGCACCACAAAACACTCTGATAAATATTTTAAATATCATATTTATGGCTCAACCCAAATGCCCTCTTTGCAAAGCAAATTCAAATCAGAAATACCATTATAGAAAAACAGATTATTACCAATGTACGAATTGTCAATCGTTATTTGTTGGAAGAGAATTTTTACCTTCAAAAAATGATGAACGCGAACGATACTTACAACACAACAATGATGTAAACGATATTAACTATCAAAAATTTGTAAGCCCAATAAGCAATACCATTCTGAATAATTATACACCTTCGGATACCGGACTCGATTTTGGTGCCGGCACCGGACCTGTTATAGCCAAAATACTTAAGGACAACAACTTCAACATTAAAACCTACGACCCATTTTTTGAGTTTCGCCCTGAGTTACTCGAAGAAAAATACAACTACATTGTTTGTTGCGAGGTGATGGAACATTTTTTCAATCCAGACGACGAATTCGCTTTGTTAAGAAAACTACTTAAACCGGGAGGAAAACTATATTGTATGACCACATTATACCACGATTCAATTGAGTTTAAAAGCTGGAAATATAAAGACGACAACACCCATGTTTTCTTATACCACCGTAAAGCATTAGATTGGATACGCGAAACATTTGACTTCGTATCTGTTTCAGTCCACGAAAAATTAATTATTTTTAGCACATGACAGGCATTTCATTATACCGAATGATTTCACCCGGCATATAACATGAAAAAACTCAAACAAATAATCGTTGCACTAATCATTTTAGCTGCTTTTGGATGCAAAACCACATCGGCACAACAATGGGTTGCCGATACGCTGACGGTTTCTGTATGGTTTCCCGACACTACCCGATCGTCGGCAAACATCAAGACTGTGAACGATAACCGCAATTGTTCGCCTAAACTTTTATCGGTTTACGAAGAAAAAAAGCTGCTGATTTTCCCAGTTGACCAGGTTGTTCAAACCACTAAGCCTCTTAGCAGCATAATACAAAAACAACTATCGACGCCTACATCCGAAACTTCGGCTTTCGATATCGACATACAGCAGTTTAACATCGAAAGAACTTCGTCGATGTTTAAAAACCAGTATAAATTGTATGCTTCAATAGGAATTCAGGAAACAGGTGCCCCGGCTACAACTGGCACTTTATATTACGAACAAACCACAACTCAAAACAGAAAAGCCACAGACGAAACCGCTTATGTGAACGTCATTCAGAACTGGGGGGAAAAATTCACCAGCGACCTGCATGCAATCGGCCATGGTCTCGACACAATGATAGCCGGGAGCGTACCCCGCTTCAGGCGTGGCTCTCCCCCAGCAGGGCAAAACTTCTACGTAGAAACAGAGTTTTTTGCAGGACTGCGGTTTTGGGGCATCGATGCAGCGCTGTGGTTTTCGGAACCCGAAGGGAGCACCATTTTCAACCGAAGCATACGCATGATGCGCTATGTAGAACACCCCAATGTGCGAGCAATTGCTTTCGGGCGCGATATCCGCAGATGGAATTACCGGCTTAACGACCGGTGGCTTTTCGACAACAAAATTGTGTTGCTTTTTGGTATTAACAACTGGAAAGACATGGACACAAGCGCTCATAAACTCGAAGAAATATTATACATGAATACCTCGTTTACACAAAGAGTTACCTTTAATCAACGCGATAAAAGCGGATTGATTTTTGGCGTCGGTGTAATCGAAGATGTTCATTACATTATTCACCATCGCATTAAACTGAATATTGGAGTTTCGCTCAGTTGCGCATATAAATTTTAAACCGAAACATGAAGCTTTACATTATACTCATAATCATGTTCATTCAAACAGTTGTCGCAGCCCAAAAAACAACCTTGTCGGGTGTGGTTACCGATGCTTCAACCGGCGAAACACTGGTAAACGCTACCGTTATTTTAAAAGCAGAAAAATTACGTGGAGTAAGCACCAACGATCATGGCTTTTTCAGCATGCCCGGCATCGAATGCAGGCAATTAGAGATAGAAATATCGTACATTGGGTATCAAAGCGAAACCCGCACCATCTACCCCAATTGCCCGGAACCTGTATTTATCGAGGTCGCCCTTGCTCCTTCTGAAGTTCATCTTGAACAAGTTACTGTAACCGGACTAAAAGCTGAGCAACTTGGCGACAGCGATGTGGAAATTAGTTTGCATACGCTTACCCCAAAACAAATTCGGGAGATACCCACAGCCCGGAACGACGTTTTTAAAGCACTTCGGCATCTTCCCGGCATCGAACCAACCGAACCACTTTCGCCACTCATTTCGGTTCGTGGCAGCGACCCTGGCGAAAACCTGATAATGCTCGATGGTGTTACCATTTACAACCCCTATCACTTTATGTCGTCGTCGGGGATATTCAACATGCAAACCGTAAAGCGTGTTGACATGATGGTGGGCGGATTTGGCGCCGAATACGGAGGACGCAATGCTTCGGTAATTAATATTTCGACTAAGGATGGCAACAACAATAAGCTTCACGGCGAAGTACAGCCAACAACAAGCGAATCGAAAGTATTCCTGGAGTTTCCGGTGGGTAAAAAAACAACGATGATGGTTGCCGGTCGCTTTAATTACGACATTCCCGGCAATTTTCTGATGTACAGCAACAACTATTTCTACGATATGAATTTATCGCTCACACACCGGTTTAATGCGCGCAACCGGCTTACCATTAAATATTTTGGCTCGGCCGACCATACCAAACTCGATTTTAATAACTACTATAAATACATCGGAAACTCAACAGGCATGGAAGATGTATTTAACAATATGAGCCTTAAATGGGTTAACAAATGGGAAAATAACATCGCTACGGCAATATGGCATTCGGTACTTTCTCCCAAAGTTTTTCTGAAAGCACAGCTATCGGCTTCAATGCACCGTGCCGATAATTCCACCGAAATGAGAATGTTTTTAGAAAATACAGGTTTTGATACTTCAACATTATTTAGAAGCCGAGTTGACGATTACACCGCAAAAACAAGCATAAGCTACAAACCTTTTATATGGAACGAATTTAAAGCCGGCGTCGAATACAGCAACTACCGTTTTATGAATGCCTCGGAGCTTAATGGCATTGATAACGGGAAAGCAACAAAATTACCCGTTTCGATTTCTGTTTTCGCCGAGGACAAAATCAATATCGGCTTTTTAACTATCCGCCCCGGTATCAGGATTGTTCAATTCAACAACAACCATTTATTGTATGAGCCCCGTGCAAATGCGGTGGCAAAGTTACCCGGAAGTATAAAGCTTCAGGTTGCCTATGGTTTGTACAATCAACAAATTGTAAGCATGAACACGCAGGAGTTTGAGTTCAATCAATTTCTCGATTATTATTATCCGCTAACCCAACACCAGCCCAGCAAATCGGAACATTATATATTCGGAGCTGAAAAACAATTTGGAGTGAACCATACTGTTACAGCAAATTTCTACTTTAAAGATATTTCGTGCACCTACACCTTCGATTTGTTGCAAGACCAATACGAAGTTTTTGCCTTATCTGACAAGATTGTGGCCGGTACCGGAAAAGCGTACGGTGCAGAACTAATGTGGAACGGGCGTTTGGGCAACTTTTCAGGCTGGGCAAGCTATACCTTGTCGAAATCTACACGCTCGTTTCCGCATATAATGGATGGAGCATCGTACGACTACGATTACGACCGCCGCCATTCGTTCAAGACGGTTTTGAACTACCAGGCTACGCAACGTATTTCGTACAGTATGTCGTTGATAGCACAAAGCGGTGTACCACGCTCAATCGAAAACAGCCTGCAAATGTACTACATTTACGATCCTCTTACTGGCACGATGATGTATAGTCCACAATACACCGTAAACCAGAAAAATGCATCGAGAATGCCATGGTTGCTGTATCTCGATTTTGGAATGCAAAAGAAACTGGCTACCGGATTTGGCAAAGATCTGGCTGACTTTTTTGGTGCAGACGAGTCGTACTTTGTGCTAAATTTGTACAATGTTTTATTTTTTCGCCGCAATATTTTGTACTACATCCCGGCTGTTGGTTTAGATAAAATGATACCAATTGGCGATAATTATTTACCCATTGTAAGTGCTGGATTTACCATTAAGTTTTAGTATGCAATACTGCAAAAAATGCAGGAGACGCTGATTAAACGCCTCCTGAAAAACTAACAACAAACTTATGAAAAACTTTATCTATTCGTCGGCCATACCATCGATGGTTTCAATAGAGCCGTCTTCTCTATACTTTAATTCTACAATTTTCATACTTCGCAGCCATGTTTTGCCCCCCGACACTTTGCTGTCGTGATGAAACAGATACCATTTACCTTTAAATTCAACAATCGAATGGTGTGTTGTCCAGCCTACAACCGGTGTAAGTATTACCCCCTGGTAGGTAAACGGGCCATAGGGATTGTCGCCAATAGCATAACACAGCAAATGTGTATTTCCAGTTGAGTACGAAAAATAAAACTTGCCTTTGTATTTGTGCATCCAGGCTGCTTCAAAAAAACGTCTGTTTTCGTCGTTTGTTTTCAACGGCTCACCATAAGCATCAAATATCACCACATCGCGGGGATTTTCGTCAAAGCTGAGCATATCGTCCGACAATTTAGCAACCTTGGCACATAAAGCAGGCTCGTCGTCGGCAAGCAGATCATCGTTCTCTTCATATTTCCCGTTTTTCCACCGTTGAAGCTGGCCACCCCAAATTCCACCAAAATAAACGTACGTACTTCCATCGTCATCTTTAAATGTTGAAGGATCTATGCTGAAGCTGCCCTCCATTGGTTCTGGCAAAGCTTCGAACGGACCTTCGGGCTTGTTGCTTACCGCCACGCCAATTCTGAAAATATCATTTTTATCTTTTGCCGGAAAGTACATGTAATATTTCCCGTTTTTCTCAGCTACATCGTTCGACCACATCTGCCTTCCGACCCAGGGTACATCTTTAATATCAAGAGCTACTCCATGGTCAGTTACTGCACCTGCTGCGTCGTCCATTGAATAAACATGGAAATCGCGCATATCGAAATGAGCACCTGTATCGTCCTCCGGAATACCGGCATCAATATCGTGCGAAGGATAAATATATATTTTGCCCTCGTAAACGTGCCCCCGTGGGTCGGCAGTGTAAATACTTTTTATTAAATGACGAGGTTTGTTTTGCATAATATTAAGATTTAATTTTAGTTCTGTGCTTCCTGAATAATCATATCAACAACAGGTTTAGGCTGATAATCCCGGTTAAATAGCAAAGGATAATCGGTACGTCCTCTTACCGGCCAGTTATTTTTCCACGATTGTCCATCGGATATTCCCCATAAAGTTACCCTCGATATTTTATCGCTGTGCTTCATAAATAAAGCAAATAAATTGAGGTAACGCTGATCCAATGCATCTGCAACTTCCCGGGGTATTCCGTTGCGATAAGGATTGTTTTGCTCGTTGTATTCAAAATTCATCGACACTTCGGCTGAGCTGTCCCACGGATTAGGCAAAACCGACACATCAAGTTCGGTAATCATTACCTTACAACCCAGTGCAGCATAATCTTCAATGCTTTTCTCAAGCTCATCAATCGACGGAAAGCCCATTGTGAAATGCCCCTGGATACCAATACCATCAACAGTAATTCCTTTCGTTCGCAGGTTTTTTATCATTTTGGCAACACCTTCCCGTTTACCGGGTATCACCATACAGCTGTAAGCGTTAGGCAAATTATAAAAACATTACGCTTTCCGAAAATATTCGACAAAAATGATGAAAGCAGAATTACCCCCAATAAGGTTATTACCTGCCCGAACATGTTGAACAAGCTAAAACCTACTGCAAAAACATTGCTTAAATCGCTGAAAGCAATAAGGCCGAAAGCATCCAAAAACTTATGCCACGCGTTGTACTCGAAACCATCGATATTTACAAGACCAAAATTCTGCAAGAAATTAAACAATGCAGCTTTATCGACCACATAATTAAAATAGTACGACATGCTACTCCCCCACATGGCCAAAGTGGTGAACAAAAACAAAGTCAATGCAAACATTGCTTTCCATGGACGGCTTTTCACAATGTCTTTTAAATCCTGCTTAACTGGTGTTTTTTGCCCTTTGGGTGGAGTAATCCTTTCTTTTGTCGATAAAAATGTGATAACCAACAATACAACAGCAATAATTGCAAACAGAAGGATCGTGCTAGACCAGCCTTTAGAAGCATTGCCCTGACCAAATTTTGCAACAAGGGGCAGGGTTAGGCCCTGCACAACAAAAGTTGCAATTGTTGCCGTAATAAACCGAACCGACGAGATACTTGTACGCTCCTTAATATCGCTGGTCATTACACCACCCAACGATGAATAAGGCGTATTGTTAAACGAATAAACCGACATTAATAAAGTATAGGTTACGCCAGCATACAATATTTTACCACGTTCGGTCAAATCAGGTGTAACAAATGCCAGTACAAAGAAAACGGCAAACGGAATGGCTGTCCATAAAATCCAGGGTCTGTATTTCCCCCAGCGAGTATTGGTGCGGTCGGAGATGATACCTACTACAGGATCCACAAAAGCATCAAAAACCCGTGCAAATAAAAGCACCATACCGGCAGCTGTTGCTTTAATCCCAAAAACATCTGTATAAAAATAAAGTTGGAACATCATCATCATCTGGAAGATGAGATTTGCAGATCCATCGCCTAAACTGTAGCCAATTTTTTCGCGCATGGAAACTTTTTGTGAAGCAGGTGTAGCCATTTTTCTGTTGTTTGTTTTTATTTAAAATTCAATCTAAAATCTCTTTTCTTTTAATTGTTCAAATATAAATATTAAATAAGCTGGATGTAGGGTACATTATTTTGGTCAAAAAATACGCCCAACACACATACAACTCTAAACACTGTACTACTGACACTTACGCCAACAAAACTCATGTGACTGCAAAATATTTCACCTCTTTTTGCTTAAAATTTCTCCTAATTTTTAATTATTGATAACATTTTTCAATTACCTGAAATTATAGAATTAATGTACATTTGTGATTCGAAACTAATAAAAGACACATGTACGAGAACCTGGTAATTATACCCACCTACAAAGAGAAGGAGAATATTGAAAAAATCATACGTTACGTTTTCAATCTGTCGGTTCCTTTTCACATTCTCATTATTGATGACAATTCGCCCGACGGCACAGCCGACATTGTGAAAAATCTTCAAAAAGAATTCACAGAAAGCCTGCACCTTGTTGAACGTGAAGGAAAATTAGGACTAGGCACTGCCTATATCACCGGTTTCAAATGGGCAATCGACCATAATTACCAGTATATTTTCGAAATGGATGCCGATTTTTCGCACAATCCCGATGACCTGGTCCGACTGTATAAATCATGTAAAAATGGTGCCGATGTTTCGATCGGTTCACGTTATGTAAGTGGAATAAATGTTGTGAACTGGCCTTTAAACAGAGTACTGATGTCGTATTTTGCTTCATTTTATGTAAGGCTTGTTACAGGAATGAACGTTCACGATTCGACAGCAGGTTTTATTTGCTACACCAATAAAGTTCTCAAAACAATCGATCTCGATGATATCAGAATGAAGGGTTATGGATTCCAGATTGAAATGAAATTCACGGCATGGAAGCATAAATTCAAAATTAAAGAAGTTTCCATAGTGTTTATCGACCGTCAGGAAGGTGTTTCAAAAATGAGTGGAGGTATATTTAGCGAGGCTTTATTTGGTGTTATAAAAATGAAATGGCGCAGTATGTTTAAAAAATACGAAACCCACACTGCATAATACTGAACAAATTACCATGCAGATGTTTTTATAATATCAGCTAATACCAATTACCATGAAAACACTAATCAAAAATGCAGCAATTATTAACGAAGGTGAAAAATTCAGAGGCAGTGTACTGATCGAAAACGATATTATTGCCCAAATAATTACAGACGAAACTGTTCCTGAATATGATAAACTGATAGATGCTTCCGATTTACTGTTAATACCCGGAGTGATCGACGACCAGGTGCATTTCAGAGAACCCGGACTTACACATAAAGCTGAAATTTACACCGAAGCAAGGGCTGCTGTTGCCGGAGGAGTTACTTCATTTATGGAAATGCCCAATACAAATCCGCAGACAACTACAATTGAGCTTCTTGAAGAAAAATTTAAAAAGGCTTCATCTGTCTCACTGGCAAATTTCTCGTTCTATATTGGTGCCACTAACAACAATCTCGACGAAGTACTAAAAGCTGACCCTCGAAAAGTGTGTGGAATTAAATGTTTCATGGGGTCATCAACCGGCAATATGCTGGTTGAAGGAAAACCACTGGAGGAACTCTTCAAAAATGCACATATGCTTATGGCGGTTCATTGCGAGGAAGAAGCTGTTATAAAAAAGAACAGCGCTAAATTTTTTGAAAAATACGGCGAAGATGTTCCCATTAAATATCACCCACTAATCAGAAGTGCAGAAGCTTGCTATGCATCATCTTCAAAAGCCGTTAAGCTTGCAAAAAAATATGGAACCAGGCTGCATATTCTGCATCTTTCAACTGCGCGCGAGATGGAACTTTTTGAAGAAGGCGATATTGAGAATAAACAAATTACCGCCGAGGTTTGCGTTCATCACTTATGGTTCGACGACAACTACTATGAGAAAAAAGGAACACTCATAAAATGGAATCCTGCTGTAAAAACAGCTACCGATAAAAATGCATTACGCGAAGCACTGAAAACAGGAAAGATTGACGTTATTGCAACCGACCATGCTCCGCATACCATTGAAGAAAAAGAAAACACATACTTCAAATGTCCGTCGGGTGGCCCTTTGGTTCAACACTCTTTACCAGTCATGCTTGAGTTGGTATCGCAAGGTGTTTATACTTACACCGAAGTCGTTAATAAAATGTGCCATGCCCCTGCCCAACTTTTCAATATTGAAAAGAGAGGATATATAAGAGAAGGCTACAAAGCCGATTTAGTTTTGGTATCGCCCAAAAAAGCATGGACAGTTGATAACAGCAACATCGAATACAAATGTAAGTGGTCGCCTTTTGATGGCAACATTTTTAACCATAAAGTAGAATATACCCTTGTTAACGGCCATCTGGCATACAAAAAAGGCATATTCAACGAAAGTAAAAAAGGAGAAAGGCTGAGCTTTAACCGCTAAACCTTACTTTTTAAACTTATTAATCAGAAAATCAGGTATTTTAAGCAACGATAATTCTTTGCAATGGGCATTTAGCAAGAAAGCCTGATATGGCATACCATAAACAATTGATGAGTTTTTATCCTGTGTTAAGGTATAAGCACCAGCTTCTTTCATCTTTAGTAAGCCTTTTGAACCATCGGCGCCCATTCCGGTCAGAATAATACCAGTTGCCCTGTTTTTTGCCACTTTAGCTACCGAATCGAACAATACATCAACCGAAGGTTTATGCCTGTTTACAGGCTCTGAGTCGGTAACTGCTACCCTATAATTACCGGCTGTTCCCACAAGTTCCATTTGCATTCCTCCCTGGGCAATGATTACCCTGCCCTGTATCAATCGATCGTCGTTTTCGGCTTCCTTAACTTCAAGGTCACAAATATCATTCAATCGTTTAGCAAATAAATTTGTAAAACCTTTAGGCATATGTTGGGTTATGAGTATCCCGGGCATATCGGCAGGTAACCGGCGCAATATAAACTCGATAGCCGTAGTTCCGCCTGCCGATGCCCCGATGGCAATAATTTCGGTAGTTTGTAAAATAATCGGTGCTGTTGGTGTAACCTGCCTGATACTAGACAAATCGACCAGTAATTTCTGCTTTTGCCGCATATTGGCCTGCGACGCACCTTTAACTTTTTCGCAAACAAAGCTGTAAAAATCAAGCAAATTATCATTCGATTTCAGCTTCTCGGGCTTATGAATTAAGTCGATTGCCCCTTTGTGAAAGGCATCAAGACAAACTTCCTTATTTCCTTTAGTAATGCTCGATACAATAATTACTGGTATCGGATGCTTACGCATTAATTTATCCAGAAAAGTAAGCCCGTCCATTTTGGGCATTTCAATATCCAAGGTAATTACATCGGGTATTTCCTTTTCAATTATGTCAATCGCTGCAAAAGCATCTTCAGCGGTTCCTATTAAATCTAATTCAATATCCGATTCTACAGCATTAGCCAATACACGTCTGAATATTACAGAATCATCTACTACCAATACCTTTATTCGTTTTTTTACTTCCCCCATCAGAACGTTTCCTCCCCCTAAAAGTTAATATTCCTAATCAAATCTACCTTAACATAACCGGTTTGTGGGTCGAATAGAATTTTCCGTCCAGTTGTTCCGCCTATTTGCTCTTCAATAATTTGAATATTTAGTTCTTTAAGTTTTTCTTTTGCAATATTAATATTTCTTTGTCCAATGTTGAATGTTGCACTTTCCAGGTTCAACAAGCTGGCACCTCCATAAATTTTTGCCACCATCCGCCGTTTTACTGCTCCCGATAAAATGGTTTTATCGTGTAGTTCGGTTACAGCCACATCGCCATATCTTACATCCGGGGCTCCCTTGTTGTTCCAGTTGGGCAACAAATAATGGTTTACACCGCCAATTTTTGTTTGTTCGTCCCACAAAACAACAGCTACACAAGAGCCCAAAATGGTAAACACTTTGGTGTCACCCGAGACAATTGCCAATTCACCCTGTTTTAAATATTTTATCTTATCCAAACCAGCTTCTCTATTCTACACCAATTTTTCTTTCAGCACTTCAAGCGTAAAAGGTTTCACCAGGTAGTCGTCCATTCCGCTATCGTAACATCTTTTTACGCTTTCATCGGACTCGTTGGCTGTGATGGCAATAATTTTAGAACGTTTTTTATTAAATTTTTCTTCGTTCTCCCTTATACTCACAGTCGCCTCGGTTCCATCCATTCCCGGCATGTAAATGTCCATTAAAATATACGCATAATCTTTATCATTGGCTAAATCGACAGCCATTTGACCATTTGAAGCAACATCGTGGTCAAAATTAAGCCTGTCAATAAACATTCCAAGCACTTTCTGATTAAGCGGGTTATCTTCAACAAGTAAAATCCGCTTCAGCGCTTCATCTTCTACCTCATTTTCCTTTATATAACTATCATCATCTTCTTCAGTTGCTTTAAAACCAAATAATCGTTCAAAGCGAATATTTAATTCAGTTGCATCGAATGGAAGTTTAATAAAATTGAACCTTATATTTAGCTTTAAAAGTCGCAAATCAACTTTCACGTCGCTATTAAAAACAAATAAAAATGGAATATCACTCAGATCGTACGATTGTTTTAACTTTTTATAAAAATCGACACCAGCCTTACCGCTATCGCCGCAATTCACTACAAAAAAATCGAACTGAAAAGCTTTACATCTTATTAAGGCTGTATCAACCGAATAGGTAGTTGAAACAACGCAACCTTTATTTTTCAGTTCCTTCTCAATTTTACGAGCAACTTGAACATTACTCTCGATCAACAATGTTTTGAACTCTTTCTTTTCCATCTTTTACCCGATTTTTTTGTAAACGCTTGGTCTCATTTGCTTGATATCTTTCGAATATTGAGATACAGTTTCTGAAAGTCCGACAAATAAATATCCGCCCAATTTTATTTTACGTATCAAATTATTTACAACTTCTCTTTTAGCATTATCATCAAAATAAATGAGCGTATTTCTACAAAAAATTACATCAAACATACTTAATGGATAGTTGTTAATGTTTGCAAGATTACCCACCGTGAATTTAATTTTTTCTTTGAGTGTGTTACCTGCCTGAATCTTATCATTTTTGTCATCCTTAAAAGGAATGAAATACTTTTTCTTAAGTTTATCGTCCAGACCCAGAAGGTTATTGCCCCCATATATCCCGGCTATGGCTTTTTCAACCACCGCCTTACTTACATCTGTTGCCTCCACATTATATAAAAAACCATTTTTACTAAACTTAAATTCGTTTAACAGCATGGTTATTGTGTAAGCCTCTTCTCCGGTTGAGCACCCTGCACTCCATATTTTAAATGTTGAGCGATTGTTTTGTGCAAACTCGGGTAACACTTCGTTTTTAAAAAATTCGAATTGTTCATTCTCTCGAAAAAATTCAGTTTTGTGAGTCGTTAGCTCATCAATCATGCATTGTTGTTCTCCTGTACGAATGCCTTCGGACGATAAAGCATAATTAATATAATCGGGGAAATTATGAATCCCTGAGGCCTTTAATCGCTTAATTAAACGAGAATTGACCATCACAATTTTTATAGGAGCCAATTTTACACCCAGTTTACTAAGCATAAAAGCCTGAATTTTTTTAAATTCAGTTTCTTGTAATTTCTGTCTGTAAATATTCGCGGTTTCGGTATAGTTCACCTTTATTAAATTAATTTACAATGTCTTATTCAGCTCCCTCAAGGTCGAAATTAGCAGCACGAAGTTCAACAATTTCATCAACCGAGAATATTTTATCAACATTTAACAACAAAACAAACGTCTCGTTAATTCTCATTACCCCATCCAGAAATTCTGTTTTGTTTTGCTTTCCGACTGTAGGTAGTTTCATTAAATCTGCGGTATTGAATTTAATCACTTCTTTTACATTATCAACCAATGCTCCAAGCTTTATGGTTTCGTCATCCGATAAAATATTAATAACCAGGACACAGGTTGATGTAGTTACTTCAGCTTTCTCCATACCAAATTTCACCCTGGTATCAATTAAAGGTATTACCTCGCCACGTAAATTGAATACTCCGAGCATGTATTCAGGTGCTTTGGGCACTTCTGTCACTTCCTGATATTCCAGAATTTTTTCAACATGCTCAACATTAAGGGCAAAATTCTCTTTACCAAGAGAAAAAGTAAGATACGTTTGATATAACTCTTCCATATTGTTCCAATTTTATTTTTTCGAGAATCCTGTTACAATTCTATTTATGTCGAGTACAAGGGCAACAGATCCATCGCCTAAAATTGTACCACCCGAAATAAAGTCTTGATTTTTATAATGTTTACCCAACGATTTGAGTACTGTTTGATTTTCGCCAACCACATGGTCAACAATTAGCGCAACTTTTTCATTATCGTACGAAGCAATAACCATTTCACGTCGTTCGGGTGGAGTTCCGCCAATTTCGAAATCATTTCTTAAATCGAAGTATGGTATCTGAACTCCATCGATATTAATCACCTGACTAAGTGTTGTTTCCTGTTTTAGCTCTTCCAGGGCTACAATTTTATCAATCTGAATTAATGGAACGATAAAATCACGATTATCGATTTTCACCTGCAAACCATCGATTATCGAAAGTGTTAAAGGCAGTTTAATAACAAATGTTGTTCCTTCCCCTTTTTGTGTCTGAATGTCGATGGTGCCCCGAATATCTGAAATATTCCGTTTCACCACATCTAGCCCGACGCCCCGGCCTGAAACATTCGAAATTGACTTTGCAGAGGAAAAACCCGGCATAAAAATCATATTAATAATTTCCTCTTCAGGAACAACCTGATCTGCTTTGATCAGTTTACGTTGTATGGCTACATTGCGAATAACCTCAGGGTCAATTCCCATACCATCGTCGGTAATCCTAATAATGACATGATTACTTTGATGGAAAATTTTCATTTGTATTTGACCATTTTCGGGTTTTCCTGCTTCTTTTCGCTGGTCTTCACTTTCTATCCCATGATCGACACAATTACGCAAAATATGCATAATGGGGTCAGAAAGATGCTCAATAATTTTTTTGTCAAGCACTGTATCTTCACCTTCGGTGATAAAATATACCTTTTTATTAAGCTGTACCGATAAGTCGTGCACCAATCGTTTATAACGCGTAATGGTAACACCAAAAGGCACCAGTGAAATGGTAAATGCATTATCGCGGAGTAGGTGCGAAAATGAGCTGTATTTCTCAGCAATATTAGTCAAGCGTTCGTCGTCAATTTCATCTGCCAAAAGGTTTAAACGAGCCTGTAAGGTAACCATTTCACTTACCAGGTTCATCAACTGATCAATTTTATCGGTTGACACTCTGATGCTACTGATAACCTTTCCGTCTGCCTGTCTCTTAACTTCTTCATGCTGGATAGGAACATACTGTGCTTCAGTTATTTCATTTTTATCTAATTGATCTGAATATTTATCAATTAAAACTGAAATAGCCCTATCGGGGTTTTCAAATACGACTTCTTTTAAACTTTCTATTGCTTCACGGGCACCTTCAATTGAAAATAAATCACCATCCGAAATCTTTTCGATTTGAACCTTAATTTCATTTTTGGTCCAGTCAAAAATATTTTCAATTACGTCAACAGGGGCAAAGGTTGATAAAAAAACAACCCATGTAGCCTTCTTTCCAGGTTTTTCAAAATCATCAATCAATAGCGATTCTGCAGATAGCGAGAAAGCTAAACTACTCCCAAGCAACGATAACTCCTCGACGAGAAACTTGGGATGAGAAAGCTCTTTTGGGAGTTTTTTCTCAGGAGTTATTTTAATAAAATATGTTGCATTTTTTTCGGTAGCAGACAATTCATCACTTGCATTGCCGCTGGCATAATCATCATTAACTGACTTTCCGATATCAAAAAGTTCAATTTTCCGACAAAGATCTGCAAACCTGACTTTATCAGTATCGTTTATATTTTCATTTGTGGCAAGTAATTGCTTTATGATATCAATGGTTTCAAGGGAGAGATCCTTCAACTCTAGAGAAAACTGCACACTACCAAATCTAACTTTGTCGTAAATATCTTCCAAATCATGGGTTACTTCAAGCACCTTGTCGAAACCCAGCATACCACCACTCCCTTTAATAGTATGCACACTTCGGAATATTTGGTCAATTGTATCTGAATCAACAGAATCAACTTCGATCGACAACAAAACATCTTCCAACTCATTGATTAAATCACGGGTTTCTTCAATAAAACTTGCCCTTAGTTGATCAATTGTTTCTCCCATTTTGTAATTTTAATTTATCCTTTAAACCGGAAAGAATATGATACAAAAAATAATGCGCAATGTAACAAAAGTTAATCAGACAGTTAATTATTCATCCTGTAAAAAAACTTTCTGATTTGAGATTGTTAAAATACATGATTTTTAATAATTGGTGAAAATATTCAATAAAAATGTTTTTAATAACCTGTAAATTTAAAAAGAAAGGGAATTTTCTGAAGACCATCCAGCCAACAAAAACTCCCTCCCCACAAAAAATAATTATATTTTATTTTAATTAAATATTAAATTCTTTTTTCACTTTATCTATATAATCCAACTTTTCCCAGGTAAACAATTCAACATCTGCCTCATATTTTCCTGAGTATGGCGACTCAAATACCTTTTTTACTACTTTGTTTTGACGCCCCATGTGACCATAAGCAGCAGTTTCTTCATAAATTGGATTGCGCAATTTTAAACGATCTTCAATTGCTTTTGGCCTCATATCGAATAATTCAGCAACTTTTTCAGCAATTTTGTCATCGGTCATTTCAATTTTGGCTGCGCCATAAGTATTTACAAAAATATTCATTGGTTTGGCTACCCCTATTGCATACGAAACCTGAACCAGAATTTCGTCGGCAACGCCTGCTGCAACCAGATTTTTGGCAACGTGACGTGCTGCATAAGCTGCCGACCGGTCAACTTTCGATGGATCTTTACCACTAAATGCACCTCCACCATGAGCACCTTTTCCGCCATATGTATCAACTATGATTTTCCTTCCGGTAAGTCCGGTATCTCCATGGGGACCACCAATTACAAATTTTCCGGTAGGATTAACGTGAAATATGATATCCTCGTCGAACAAATCGCAAATTCTTTCGGGTAATTTCGCTTTAATCCGGGGCAAGAGAATATTGATCACATCCTCGCGGATTTTTTGAATCATTTGTTCATCGGCCTTTGACTGTGCTTCATCGCTATTGTTTTCGGGCAGAATAAAATCGTCGTGCTGAGTTGAAACTACAATGGTATGTACTCTTTTAGGATGCCCGTTATCATCGTACTCAATGGTAACCTGCGATTTTGAATCAGGACGAAGGTAGGTAATATCGTCGTTTTCACGTCTCAAAGCGGCAAGTTCAATCAACAGCTTATGCGATAACTCAAGCGCTAAAGGCATGTAATTATCGGTTTCTGTGCATGCATAACCAAACATCATTCCTTGGTCGCCAGCACCTTGTTCCATTGGATCGGCACGTACCACTCCGCGGTTAATATCGGGGCTTTGTTCGTGAATGGCGGAAAATACACCACACGAATCACCATCGAAACGATATTCAGCCTTAGTATATCCAATTCGATTAATTACTTCTCGTGCTACTTCCTGCACATCAATGTACGTTTCGGTCTTAATTTCTCCGGCTAAAACCACCTGGCCGGTAGTAACCATGGTTTCGCAAGCTACTTTAGAGCTTGGATCGAAGGCAATTATTTTGTCGAGCAATGCATCTGAAATTTGATCGGCAACTTTATCTGGATGGCCTTCTGAAACCGACTCGGATGTAAATAAATATCCCATAATTTATTTCATTTAGTTCCGAATTAACGGAATTATGTTTATAAAATATACTGTGGAATTTGTGAAAATATTTTGCAAGAAAGCGGAAACGAACGCTTTAGCATTTTTTTCTGTGGTTGCAATCATTCACAAACTTTTCCACAATTAAGCTGCAAATATATATGAAATTCTAAAAAAGACAAAATCACCCTAATTTTTCAGGGTGCTGCTACATATTATTTTACAAATCATCTCTTCCAAAACTAAGTGGAAGGAGGTTTTTAATGCCTTCGACAATATGTATTTTGTTTTGCCCGTCGAGAATTAAACGTATGGGGGTTTCGAAACGCAATTCAGCTTCGAGAATAGACTGCCGACATGAACCACAGGGCTTTACAGGCATTTTTGACAACCCGTTTTTATTGTATGCCGATATAGCTATGGTTTTCACCGCTGAATTAGGATAATTGGCATTTGCCGCAAAAAGCGCAACACGTTCGGCACACAGTCCCGAAGGATAAGCGGCATTTTCCTGGTTGTTGCCGGTTATAATTTTGCCGTTCATCAGCTCGACAGCTGACCCAACCAGGAAATTTGAATACGGCGCCCATGCATTATTAGCTACTTCGCGGGCTTTTGCTACCAAATAGGCATCGGAAGTATTCAGCTCGTTGATGTTAGCTATCTCAATAAATTCTATTTCAATTTTTTTCAGTTCCATAAAAATGTTTTATCCAAAAATACAATCTTTTTTAATGTTGGGAAAAGGAAGCCTGAATAAGTGTAAAAGAAACTTCAAGAGAAAAACAAATGCTTCAATGAGGCTATAATCCTGGTTTTGGCCGCTTGTCTATTTCTTCCCGTTTTATTTCTATCCTGGCAACTTTTTTCCGGTACTGAATTGGTAACTAATCCTGAACATTAGCGGTATTGCCGGGAGTTGCAGGTTCCCGGGCCAGGCTATTTCCGTATGTTGAATTATGATAGAGCCTGACAGATGAATTTAATGTGAGTATCCCAAGTTTTGCAGAGCCTGATAATCGGACTCCATATTTTTGAATTGTACCTAAATTATTAACCTGTGTTACAAAATCCATATTGTCGTTTAAAAATGTCAGATTATTCATCGCACTGCTTGTAGTTTCACTGAAAAGCCGGGAAGAAATAAAATTGACCCCAAACCATATGGACATAATAAAATTATACGCGAGCATGGTGAAATCGAAGCTGAGCGAACGCGCTTCATGTGCCACGACAGGCCTGTACAAGTTTTACTATACCATTGCCAAATATCACGAAAATCAATAGTTTAAAGTGTTCGTTCTGCCCATACACTTTACCGTATTGCAAGGTGTTTTCATCTTGTATTCATGTTTTCGCATTTTGTAAACAGGTTGTAAACTTTTATGAAAACACACTGCAATTACCAAACGACAATGTAAATTATTAATGTTTCTCAGTTGTATATACTGTTGTTATTGAGATTGTTAAGGTAATAAAGTAGCATGTTTATACACATACCCTTTATTGCCGGGATCCAATTGTCCGGTATTTACCAAAAGATTTACCATCAGGTTGTTCATTGCCATATTAACATTGAATTCATGTGATATGCCGGTGTCGGATATAAATGTTTCTTTTTGGGTGGACAGTTCCTTTTGCATCCTGAGCAATGTGTTGGCAGAGCAAACATTAAAATCTCTCACATGCCTAAGCTCCCCTCGAAGATGTTCGGTAATGTCCTCGGCACATTCGCCACCACAAAGGGTCATCAGTAAATATGACCTGAAAAGGTCGCTGTAACTATATCCAGACCTAATGCCCCGGTTACCAAGTAGTTGGTCGGTTGTTGAGCAAATGCCGTTATTAACTATTATTGAATTTGCGAAATTTATTCCGCCAAATGAATTGATTTTCGAAGTAGAATATGTAATTTTCATCCGCGATGATGTTTTTCACCTAAATAAGTGAAAAATATTTAATCGGGCAAGCCTTGTAAACTCTAATTTTACTGGGCTTCCCGATTTTTTAACATTAACAACTGCGGATTTGAGGAATTATAAACTTACTGTTTCGGAGGCGGATATATTTTTACAAGCTCTGGGATACTTAAAAACGGAACCAACTATAAGAAACTCGTTTAAGTTTTATCCTTCGGGATGTTTTTTTGTCTTGAGCCCTTACACTTCTTCAAAATCTCCTCATATAGCGGTGCTATTATCGTCAATTTTGAATCGTTTAAGAACTCAATACATTA
>JAQICD010000169.1 GCA_027858715.1 Prolixibacteraceae bacterium | reverse complement strand
CACTAAAAATTCGGTAAAGGCGTAACCTACCGGGGTTTCTTTGATGTGCTTACGCAATGTCCACCATCGGTATATGAACATTTCTTCAAAGTTGTCCTGAGGACATTCAAATAATGGTACATTTTTTTTCATCCAGTCCCAAGCTTCATTATTAGGAATGGCCTGTACAATATTTTCATCCTCCATCCGGTTGAAATACTCGACATACGATTTAAAGTCTTCATATTTCAATACATGTTTCGACTCTTTGCCCCAAGCCATTGAAGACATGGAGGCAAAAGTGAAACATAAAATTAAGGTAGTTGTATATAAAATATTTTTTTTCATGGTTGTATCGTATTCTATTTAACTTCTGAAGTTTTAAACGATTTTATAAAGTAAGCAGCTTCGTCGTCGATTGCCCCTGAGTTTTCAACATCAAACCACTGCATACGGGGCGACTCAATAGTCGGGTAATAACGACGTTCACCACTTCGGAACACGATGCGTGACAGCGAATGAACTTTCTGAAAGAACATGCGTCCTGATCTGCGCTCGCCATCAACAAATACCTCGAAGTAATTACGTTCGGTATCGGCTACAACTTTCACCTTATAATCTTTATCCGCTTCGTAATCGAGACAATGGTCAAACCCATATCCGTCTTTTACAAGCAATTGCCCTTCATCGTTAAAAATTAAACGAATGGCAGGATGTCCTTTAGCATCAAGAAATTCAACATGCAGCAAACCATGGTCGTTTTGTGCAAAATTGATTTCAAATTCGGTGCTGAACTTATTGGAAGCCGGAATAATTTTTTCGGCTACGGCATAATCAAACGGATCTTTATCGCGTAAAGCAAGCACTTTATCGCCATCTTTCTCTTCAATTTTTACCGGAGCCCATACCGGTGAATATATATTCCACTTTTCAAGCTCTTTACCATCTTTCATTTTATCAAAAACATCGTTGGCATGCTTTTCAGCTTCGGCCAGTGCCGGTGTTGGCACCGATGACACCCAGATATCTTCTTTATTCATACTGTAAGTAAGCCACATTTTATCATCGGGTGGTGTTCCGTTTCCTTCGAGGATACCCCGTACATATTGTGGCCCGTACGATTTAAACTGCCCACCGTAACGCATAGTAGTAATTTCGCCATTAATGAGGTGCAAATTGGTATATTCAAGTCCGTCATCACTCAATGAAATAGCCAATGGCCAGCGAAATTGTGACGGATTATATACAGTAGCATATTTTCCGTCGGGCATTTTTTGCCCCCAGATTTTGGCATTTTTGTTCACAAAACCGGGAGCTCGCATTGGTTTGTATTCCCATGTAAGCCCGCCATCGTTACTGATTGATGTTAAGGCATACTTCCACAGTCCAACAACACGCCCGTCGTTTAAGTGGTAATACGAGAATGCTTTGTATTGTTTTTGTAATGGGATTAGTGGGTCGTCGCGATCGGCCTCTTCAACCATTTGTTGCATCATAAGCGGATCGGCAAGCAAAGCTTCACAAGCTTCGCTAAAACCTTCGTTGTCGCTCGATTTATAGAATGGATAGTCGGTATTATCTTCATTCCAGCCGTCGTTATACCGTAAGAAATAAATTGGCCCCCATGATCCATCTTCATAGATTTCGCGCACCACACGACCGATACCATTTCCATCGTTGGGATCATCTTCGGGGGTTATGCAAACACCATAATATCCAAGGGTTAAAAGCCGGTTATTAGGAGCTACATAAAAACCAACCCGCTGGTGCAATACAGAGTAGTTATTTTTAGCTACACCGTCAATACCTTCTTTTGTTGTTCCGTCGGGTACTTTATAAGGAGGGAATAAAACTTTGGGATGCTGCCAGTTATACCCGTCGTCAGAAATACATAAGTAAACCTGCCCGGGAGCTACATGTTCGCTAACAGGGTCGCTGAGGTATTGTACAAAAAACGTTTCGTTCCAATAAGCCATGTTAGGGCCATGGTTGTAGGTCCATCCATACACATCGGCCATTTGGGGGTGTTCACGGCTTGCGCGCATAACCTGAATGTTATGAACACCAACAATCGGGCTCAACAACCCGTGATGATAATCAACATTATTCAATGTATTTCCCGTGTATTTAACCGTATCCTGTGCTGTCAAAGCACAAAATGCCAACAGAAATAAAAATAACACACTAATCCTCTTCATATTATCAATTGTTTTTCTGATTTTCTTTTAATTTATCAACCACTTCCTGCTTTACTTTCACAATTGTCCCGTGTTTGTGTCCTTCAGGAAGTGAAATTTCGGAAGAAATATCGGTAAATGTTTTATAGTCGGTTGTTTTAACCGCTTTATAGCTCTTATCGCCGTACGAATCGTAATAAATCAGGTAATCTCCTCCAACTTTTACTACCGTGGGCCCTTCGGTCAGAAAACCAGTAAAAGGCTCGGAGTAATTACTAAAGGGCCCCAGTGGTGATTTTCCAAAAGCCACACTAATGTTACGGTTCGGACGGGTATTATCTTTCAACACCAGTACATAATCGTTTTTCTTGCGCTTAACAATTACACAATCGATTACACTGAACCCCGGATCGAGAAATAATTTTGTCTCGGTAAACGTTTCAAAATCCTTGGTAGTTGTGTAATACATACGGTGGTTATTTCTTTCTTCTTCCTGTCCTTTTTCAAACTTAAAGGGAATAGTTGATGCCCAAATAATAATAAACCGTTCATCTTCGTCATCATAAAACAACTCGGGCGCCCAAACATTAACAGTAGAGGTATCAAAGTCCATTGTTGAGATGAACTTTTGTTCTGACCAGTTTATAAAATCGTTAGTTGAAGCATAACCAAAACCAAGGTCACCACGCCACGAAGACGTCCACACCATGTGAAAAGTGCCATTGGGATCCTGCACAACCGATGGATCGCGCATTACTTTTTGTTTTCCCACGTGGGGTTCAAGATAAGGACCACCCAAATCATCCCAGTGATATCCGTCGGTACTCGAAGCCAGATACAACCCTTCGGTTGCAGGTTCGCGGAATGTAGTAAAAACATATGCCTCCTTTTCTTGCTTACAGGAAAATAAAGCAAGGACTGTAAATATTATTAATGCTATTTTTTTCATCGTCTAAAACTTTTATTTTCAGTTAT
>JAQICD010000201.1 GCA_027858715.1 Prolixibacteraceae bacterium | reverse complement strand
AACGCAGCCGAGCGTAAAGCCGACTGGTGGTTATTTGGTGGAATTTACCGACCTGTGTTTTTAGAAGTTTTGCCCGAAAGTCATATCGCGCAGATAAAAGTTGACCCAAAAGCAGACGGTTCGTTTACCGGACATCTTAATCTCGAAAATATCGACGGTTATTCGACCCTGCGTTATTTCATTACAGATACCAACGGGGAAAAATTCCCGATTTACGAATCACATATCAACGCAAACTCCAAATCAACTATTATATCAACAAAATGGGATGGTGTAAAACCCTGGACTCCGGAAACACCAAACCTTTACAATCTTACTGTTGAACTTATCAGCGATAGCAAAAAGCAACATGTAATAACCGAACGCATTGGGTTTCGCACCGTTGAAGTACGCCCGCAAGACGGGATTTACGTAAACGGCACCAAGGTTGTTCTCAAAGGCGTAAACCGCCATACATTCTGGCCCGAAGGTGGACGATGCACCAATAAAGAAATATCTGTAATGGATGTTAATCTAATTAAAGAGATGAACATGAATGCTGTACGTGTTCATTATCCTACAGATAAACATTTTTTAGATGCCTGCGATTCACTGGGGATTTTCTTTATTGATGAACTGGCCGGCTGGCAAAATGCCTATAACACCGAAGTAGGCACAAAACTAGTTAAAGAAATGATTGACCGCGACGTGAACCATCCTTGTGTGATTCTTTGGAGCAACGGCAACGAAGGCGGATGGAATTATGATATCGATCCGCTTTTTGAAGAACTTGACCCGCAGAAACGTGATGTAATTCATGGCTGGGCCGACTTCGACGACATTGACACACACCATTATCCGCAATATCAAACAGGTGTTCATCGATTTAACGATGGCGAAAAAATATTTATGCCCACCGAATTCCTGCACGGCCTTTACGACGAAGGACATGGTGCAGGTCTCGACGATTTTTGGGCAAAATGGACCAGCTCGCCACTATTTGCCGGCGGATTTCTCTGGGCCTACAACGACGATGCTGTAATACGCACCGACCTTAACGATTCGATCGATTCTGACGGGCAACATGCCCCCGATGGAATTGTTGGCCCATTCCGCGAAAAAGAAGGCAGTTTTTATACCATCAAAGAAGTTTGGGCGCCAATTCAGTTTGAGCCACTTATGATTACCTCGTCGTTCAAAGGCGATTTATTTATCAAAAATACATACTTATACACCAATCTCGACCAGTGTAAAATGACCTACGAGCTTACAACAATTCCCGGCCCATGGGAAAACACAAAAGTTCAGAGCATTGCAAAGGGCAACATCGAGCTTCCGTCTGTCTCTCCCGGTGAAACTCGAAAAGTAAGTATGGTTTTACCCGATAACTTTTTCGATGGCGATGTATTATCAATTACAGCTACCGACCCGTTCGGCAAAGAAATATATACATGGACATGGCCTGTCAGGCTTACAGCTCAATACCTCAAACGCAAAGACGGTATGTACACCGAAAAAACAGAACCGGCGACTATTTCGGAAACGAACAACCTGGTTACACTAAACGCTTCGGGAACAAGCATCACATTCAATGCAACTACAGGTATGATTGACAATGTGCAAACACCAAAAGGCGAACTTCCGTTCAATAACGGCCCGGTTCCGGTTGGAATGAAAGCCGAATTCGACCGCTACGAAAGTCGTACCGAAGGAAACAAAGCAGTATTTGCAGCCTGGTACAAAGGAGGCATCGACTCAATTCGCTGGGAAATGCACCCCGATGGAAAAGTTAAGATGGATATGGTTACCCTTAACAAAGCTACCAACGATGGAGGTTTCGATGGCGGCTATGTAGCCGATGAAATTGATCTTTGGGGAATCACTTTCAGCTTTCCCGAAGAGCAATCGACCGATATTACCTGGTTTGGCAAAGGCCCTTACCGCGTTTACAAAAACCGTATGAAAGGAACCACCTACAACCTTTGGCAAAAAGATTACAACAATACCATTACCGGCGAAACATTTGAAAACCTTATTTACCCTGAATTTAAAGGATACCATGCCAACACCTACTGGGCAACAATTGGTACAAAAAATAATGTACCAATGACCTTTGCGTCCGAAAGCAACAACCTGTTTCTAAGACTGTTCACCCCGGTTGAACCCGCAGGTGCACTCAGACGATCGTTGCCGCATTTTCCCGAGGGTGATCTCTCCTTTTTATACGAGATAAATTCAATACGTGCTTTTAAACCAACCAACCAGATGGGACCGCAAAGCGCACCATCGAGCATACGTATTAAAAAAGGAGACGAAGGCGTAACAATGAACATTTGGTTCGATTTTACCAACAAGTAACAAACTTTTGAATTGATAATAATGAAGAGATTAGGAGCATTTTTAATTGCAATTCTGTTAACATTGCCATTCACTGGCAAATCATCCAACAACGACTGGACAAAAGATGTTGGGGCACAATCGTTTCCCGATTCCAAAAACACACTCAGCGTTAATGAATTCGATGCCAACAAAGGCGGTCTTATTTTAGCGACAAAAGCCATTCAAACTGCAATCGATTCGTGCGCAGCTATGGGTGGCGGCAAAGTGGTTTTTGAGCCCGGTATGTATTTAACCGGAGCTCTGTTCGTAAAAAACAACGTAAACCTTCACATTGGCAAAGACGTGGAGTTACGTGGGGTTATCGGCCTGGAGTATTACCCCGATATCGACACACGTGTAGCTGGTATCGAAATGGAATGGCCGGCAGCAATTATTAACATTATCGACCAGCAAAACGCAGCGGTAACCGGCAAAGGAACCATCCACGGGCAGGGACGTTATCACTGGGAACGTTACTGGCAACTGCGCGAAGAATATACTCCGAAAGGGTTACGCTGGGCTTCGGATTACGACTGTAAGCGTGTACGCACCGTATTGGTTTCCAATTCAAAAGATGTAACCATCAGCGATTTAACGATGCTTCAGGCCGGTTTCTGGACTGTACATGTGCTATATTCCGACCATGTAACCGTTGATGGCCTTATCATCAACAATAACATTGGCGGGCACGGCCCATCGACCGATGGTGTGGATATCGACTCTTCATCGAAAATACTGGTGCAAAACTGCGACATCGACTGCAACGACGATAACATTTGCCTGAAAGCCGGCCGCGATGCCGACGGAATTCGAGTAAACAGACCAACCGAATATGTGGTAATTCGCAATTGTATTTCGCGGCATGGTGGTGGACTAATCACCTTTGGAAGCGAAACATCTGGCGAAATTCGTTATGTTGAAGTGTACAATTTACAAGCCAACAACACTAACTGCGCCATTCGGCTTAAATCGGCCCTGACTCGTGGTGGCGGTGTAAGCAACGTAAATATCTACAATATTGAAATGAACAACGTTCGTATTCCTGTTGAAGTTACGCTTAACTGGAATCCTTCGTACAGTTACGCTTCGCTTGAAGAAGAAATGGGAAAAATTCCCGACTACTGGAAAGTGATGCTCGAAGAAGTACCCGCCGAAAAAGGCATTCCTTTATTTAAAAACGTAAGCATTAAAAATGTAAATGCAAAAGGTTCAACAGTAGCACTTCACATTTCAGGAATTGAAGATTCATACATCCAAAATTTTAGCTGGGAAGACATCAACATTGAAAGTGAAAGACCCGGACATGTGAAATACACCAAAAACTGGTCGTTCAAAAATTTCAACGTAAAGAGCAAAAACGGACAAAAAGTAGAATTTGAAAATAATATCGACATGCAAATCAGCAACAGCGATATGTAAAGCCAAATACCTAAAATCGATTAACCAATAAACACTATATCATGTTTCAGCATAAATCAAAAATTTTGCAAAAATGGGCTTTCAGCTTACTGGTTTTATTAACCGTAACTGCTGCGTGTACCGAAAAAGATACTTTCAATTATGGCGAGTGGCCCGAAATTACCAGCCAGCAAAAAACATGGGCACGTTGGTGGTGGATGGGAAGCGCCGTTGACAAAGAAAGCATTACTGCCGAACTTGAAGCCTTTTCGGCTGCCGGAATTGGTGGCGTTGAAATTACGCCAATTTACGGTGTAAAAGGCTACGAAGAGCAATTTATCGACTTCCTGTCGCCCAAATGGATAGAAATGCTCGTACACACCGTTAACGAAGCCGAAAGGTTAAACATGAAGGTTGACATGGTTATGGGCACCGGCTGGCCTTTTGGAGGGCCAATGGTTGAGCCCGAATATGCAGCCAGTAAAATCACCATTCAGAAATACCCGGTATTGGCCGACAAAATATTCGAAAAAGAAATCATCATTAACGACCCCAAACAAAAGGGACTTGCCGAGTTGCAACATGTAATTGTTTTCGAAAGCAACGGCGAAATGACTGATTTAACGCCATTATTGAAAGACAATGTGTTGAAATATGCCTCATCGCAAAACACTAATATTTACGCAGTTTTTTGCGCCAAAACAAGGCAACAGGTAAAACGTTCGGCCCCGGGTGGAGCCGGTTACACACTCGACCACCTTTCGAACGAAGCTTTTAACGATTATAGTGAACCGTTTACCGAAGCGCTTACATCCGTAAAAGGTAATCTGAGAGGAATTTTCAACGACAGCTACGAGGTATATAGCGCCGATTTCTCACCAAATTTTTTAGATGAATTCAAAAACCGTCGTCATTACGATTTACTTCAGTTCATACCAGTTCTCGACGAAAAGCCCGACAACGAAACTTACCGACGTTTGCTTACCGATTATCGCGAAACAATGGGCGACATGTTGCTCGAAAACTTTACACAAAAATGGACCGAATGGAGCAATAACAACACATTTATTACCAGGTACCAGGCACATGGTTCGCCGGGTAACTTAATCGACCTTTATGCTGCTGCCGACATACCCGAATGTGAAGTATTCGGCTCGCCTCGCTACGATATACCGGGCTATCGACGCGACACCAACAATGTAAGACCTGGCGACTCAAACAAAATGATGCTTAAATTTGCTTCATCGGCTGCACACCTTCAAGGCAAAGAAATCGTTTCGTCGGAATCGTTTACATGGCTGCGCGAACACTTCAAAACAGCACTATCGCATGCAAAACCTGTTGCCGACGACCTTTTCCTAAGCGGTGTTAACCACATCTTTCTCCACGGCTCAACTTTTTCACCTAAAGACGAAGAATGGCCGGGATGGAAATTTTACGCATCAGTTAATTTCAACCCAACCAACACAATTTGGAAAGATACACCTTATCTTTTCGATTATATTGCTCGTTGCCAGTCGATACTTCAAAAGGCTAAAACCGACAACGAAGTATTGCTGTATTTCCCTATTCATGATGCATATGCAACACCGCAACCCGAACGACTGTTGCACATGCTGAACATACATTCAATCGACAAATGGCTTACACCAACATCGTTTTACCAAATTGCCACCGAACTAGATGAAAATGGAATTGGATTCGACTTTATTTCCGATTCATTTTTAATGAATTCGACAATCGAAAACGGAAGCCTAAAAACAGCCGAAGGTGCCAGCTACAAAACATTAATTGTACCCGACACTGAATCAATGCCCGAAGAAACACTGGAGCAATTGATGAAACTGAAACAAAACGGCGCTTCGATCTTTTTTATGGGGCTGCCCGAAACTGTTCCAGGATTGTTCAATGTTGAACAACGCGAAAATGCCATTGAAAAGATGCTGAAAAGCGATGAAAATCTGGTTGAAGAAAATGCTTCACTCATATCGTGGTTGAAGAAAAACTCGGTTTATGGTGAAAACGCTTCAAGTCACGGTTTGAAAATCATCCGTAAAAAGCTGAATGGCGATAAAATTTACTTCATAGCCAACCACAGCAGCAAAACCATCGACAAATACGTACATTTCAATGCAAAAGCTGAATCAGCATTGCTCATGGATCCGTTAACACAAAAAACCGGTGTTGCAAAAATTAAGACTGACGAAAACGGCATTGAAGTAATGTTGCAGTTAAAACCCGGTGAAACAATATTCATGCATGCCATTTCGAAAGAAGTTGATATGGAAGCATGGCAATATTACAGCGAAGGCACACCGATTATCGTTAACAGCAAATGGAATATCGAATTTCTCGATGGAGGACCATCGCTACCTGCAACTGTCGAAACCGATGAGTTAGGTTCATGGACTGAACTCGGAGCGCAATACGATGATTTTTCGGGTACAGCCCGCTACACAACCACATTCGATTTGCCGGCAAACGAAAGCGGCAGATGGCGGCTTAATCTTGGCGATGTTCGCGAAAGCGCACGTGTTTTTGTTAACGGTGAATATGCCGGAACTTGCTTTGCTCATCCATATTCTATCGAAATATCAGAGTTTGTAAACGAAGGAGAGAACTTGCTTGAAATTGAAGTAACAAATCTTGCTGCAAACAGATTACGTGCCCTGGAAAGAAGTGGAAAAGAATGGAAAAAGTTTTACGAAATCAACATGGTAAACATCCATTACCAGAAATTTGACGCTACTGTATGGCAAACAGCTCTTTCGGGCTTATGCTCTCCAGTGAGCCTGGTACCTCTACATTAAAAATTTACAAATGAATGGTCGCCCGTGCCAAAAAGAAACAGAAGCAACTGTAGTGGTTCAAAAAATGGGGTTCTCCCAATTTTACACGTTGTAACTGCCGGAGACCATTCATTTTTTTTATATTTTTACAAACAAACATAAGCAACACAACTATGATAATTAAAGGATTCAAAATGAAGCTGAAACCTGGCTTCGAAGTCGAATACAAAAAACGGCACGACGAAATATGGCCCGAATTGTCAGAATTACTGAAAGAAGCGGGTATCAGCGACTACTCCATTTTTCTCGACATAGAAACCGGCATTCTGTTTGCTGTTCAAAAACTTACCGAAAACAACAAAAACGATGAGTTGCCCAAAACCGAAATCATGAAAAAATGGTGGGACTACATGGCCGACATAATGGAGGTAAATCCTGACAATTCACCGGTTGCTATCGACCTTGAACAAGTGTTCTACATGCCCTGATTGCAGCCTGTACAGCAGCAAATGAAGGTTTCGAAACAAAGAAATTATTTATTACAAACATTTAAACATACAACTATGACCAGGATTACAAGTATAGTGATTACCCTACTCTTACTAATGGTTTCAGTTTCGGGTTTACAAGCTCAAAAAGCAACCGACCCCGAAGTGATTCTTGAAAAAATGCAACTGGCCAATAATTATTTTATGGAAAAATGGCCCGATGTGGGCAAAACCATCATTACCAACCGCGAACGACCCAGCAACATCTGGACACGTGCGGTATATTACGAAGGGCTGATGCAACTTTACAGCATCGACCCTGATCAAAGATATTATAAGTACGCAGTTGACTGGGGTGAATTCCACGACTGGGGCTTCCGCAACGGAAACACAACACGTAACGCCGATGACCAGTGCGCCGGACAAACTTACATTGAATTGTACCAGATTGACCAGCAACCCGAGCGTATTGCAAACATTAAAGAATGCATCGACAATGTGGTAGAAGGAGAACAAAACGACGACTGGTGGTGGATTGATGCCATACAAATGGCCATGCCCATTTTCGCACAACTGGGCGTAATGTACGACGACGACAAATATTTTGAGAAAATGTACGAAATGTACATGTACACACGCAACCAACACGGAGACAATGGACTATGGAATCCCGAAGACGATTTGTGGTGGCGTGATGCCAATTTCGACCCTCCGTATGTTGAACCAAATGGAGAAGACAGCTACTGGTCGCGTGGTAACGGATGGGTATATATGGCACTGGCACGTGTTATGACCATCATTCCGGAAGATGCACCGCATTACGACCAATATCTTAGCGATTACAAAGCCATGACAAAAGCACTTGAGAAAATACAACGTGTTGACGGCACATGGAATGTTAGCTTACACGATCCGTCAAACTATGGCGGTAAAGAGCTTTCGGGAACAGCAATGTTCGTTTCTGGAATGGCATGGGGCATTAACAACGGCATTTTGAAAGAAAAAAAATACCGTCCCATTGTTGAACACGTCTGGAATACTATGGCTATTCATTGTGTTCACGATAACGGATTCCTCGGTTTTGTACAAAGCACAGGAAAAGAACCCAAAGACGGTCAGCCGGTTACTTACACCAAGCAACCCGACTTTGAAGATTATGGTTTAGGTGCTTTCCTTTTTGCCGGAACTGAAATGTATAAATTGATGAAAAAATAGAAAAATGATTAAAAATATCTCAATAATCGTATTGGCTTTTTTGCTGAGCTCATGTGCCGAGCCCGAAAAAGAAGTTTATATGTTTTCATATTTCACTCAAAGCGGACAAGACGGTTTACACCTGGCATACAGCCACGACGGTCTCAACTGGCAGACCATTAATAACGGCGAATCACTTCTGCCGCCTAAGGTCGGCAAAGACAAGCTTATGCGCGACCCGTGCATAACCCAGGGATCAGATGGCCGTTTTCACATGGTTTGGACAACCGGATGGTGGGATCAACACATTGGCTACGCCTCGTCCGACGACCTGATTAACTGGTCGGAGCAAAAAACCATACCAGTTATGGAACACGAACCCGAAGCCAGAAACAGCTGGGCTCCCGAAGTATTTTACGATGAAGAAAAAGACATGTTCCATATTTTCTGGGCTACTACAATTCCCGATCGGCACTCTCCTATTGCATATACTGAGCGCGAAAAGGATCTTAATCATAGAATGTATGCCACATCGACCAAAGATTTCGAAACATTTGAACCCACGCGCATGTTTTTCAATCCCGACTTTAGTGTGATTGATGCCACAATAATTGAACACGAAGACGAATTTGTGATGTTCGTGAAAAACGAAAATCCCAACCCACCTGAAAAGAACATACGCTTTACTAAGGCATCCAGTCCCGATGGCCCATACCCAACAGAAGTTTCTGAGCCAATTACGGGTGATTACTGGGCCGAAGGACCTACGCCATTGAAGGTAGGCGAATACATTTATGTGTATTTCGATAAATATCGTGAACATAAATATGGCGCTGTACGCTCTAAAGACCTCGAAAACTGGGAAGATGTTTCCGACTCAGTTAAGTTTGTACCGGGCACACGGCATGGAACCGCCTTTAAAGTAAAGCAAAAGGTATTTGACAATTTGGTTAATTATTTTAATTAACTTTGAACACTACAAATGCTTTTTATAAAATATTACACTATGAAAAAATGTTTCATAATTATTAGCTTAATTGCTATCGTACTTCAAACTTCAGCTCAAAAAAACAAAACGGATATCAGCTTGTTTATGCGTTCCGACAGTACAACTTACTTGAGTGAAAAGAGTGAAAAATCGGGCGATTTATATAGCGCCGTCGGCCACCACGGCCCGGCTGTTGAAAACGAATGGATAGGTTTGAGATATTATTTCGATCACAAGGCCGCCATTGATGTTTACAACAAAGTGAAACCCGGTTTAGAACTAAAAGATGCACGCTGGTATCCAACCAACGAACAACAAAAAAAAGGTTGGGGCGCCGATTATTATAAAGTTGGCAGTACTGTAGGTCTTGGAGGCGTTCGTTTGTGGGACGGCGAAAAGGTTGTCAAACTCGACCCGGTTAGTAACCGTACAGCAAGGGTTTCAAAAGAACCTACCTGTTCGTACATGGAAATGCTTTCGGAAAATGTACCTTACAAAGACACAAAAGTAGATATCCTGGTGAGGGTTACCGTTTATTCGGGTGAACGCAACGCCAAAGTTGAAGCTTTTGCACTTACCGACGAGCCAGTGCAATTTGTTACCGGCGTTAACTACCACGACGGACACAAACAACACGTTGAAGATGGATTGATAGCAACATGGGGCATCCACCCCGAAGATGTGGCAGCAGAGATTATTTCACTTGGTGGAGCCATCATGTACAATCCCGACGACTTTGAGAAAACAATGGACGACGGAAAACAACATTTGTTGATCTCGAAACCAACAAAACAAATGTCTGCATGGATTTCTTCGGCCAACGAAAAAGAATCTGAAATTAACAGTCTGGCTAAGTTTGTTAGATTCCTTAAACAATAAGCCTTTTAAAAAGATAAATGCCTGGTTTTTATTACAAAAAATCAGGCCTTTTTATTACTATCAATATTTTAACACCTACTATGAAACGTATATCTCTGCTAAAAACATTTCTGCTCATTTCTGTTATTGCCATTAACCAAATGGCTTCTGCAAGCATAAAACTACCTGCACTTGTAGGAAGCAACATGGTATTGCAACAACAAACAAACGTGAACATTTGGGGAACGGCCTCTCCAGGTGAAAAAATCACATTCAGAGCCGACTGGCTCGAAACACCTCTTTATACTAATACACTTACCGACAGCACATGGAATCTGCTGATTTTAACCCCTAGTGCCGGAGGCCCATACAACATTACCCTCGAAGGGGAAAATGCCATTACACTTAGCGAGATATATATTGGTGAAGTTTGGCTCTGCTCGGGGCAATCGAATATGGAAAAACCTATTGGCGAACAACGTGGACAACAACCTGTTTTTAACCACGAAGAGGAAATAAAAAATGCCGATTACCCTCAAATTAAACTGTTCAAAGTACCCAAGCGGAAAAGTGAAACTCCTTTGAAAGACATTGAAAGCAGCTGGCAAACCTGTACTCCAACGAGCATCGACGAATTAAAATTTTCGGCCGCCGGATACTTTTTCGGCCGCGAATTACACCAGCGTTTAAACGTTCCGGTTGGATTAATTGATGCCACCTGGGGCGGTTCGCGCATCGAACTATGGACTCCCACCGAAGGTTTTAGCATGGTCGATGGACTCGACTCACTTGCAGCGGCTGCACAAACACCCGGGAAAAAAGCCGAGGGATTAGTCCCATCGATATTCTACAACGCCATGGTGGCACCGCTCACTAATTATTCCATAAAAGGTGCCATTTGGTACCAGGGCGAGTCGAACCTGATGGACATAAACGATGGTCTGCGTTACGAGGTCAAACAAAATGCCATGATTAAGGGCTGGAGAAACGCCTGGAACAAACCGGAAATGCCTTTTTATTATGTACAAATAGCACCGTACCGTTACTATATCGATCGTCAAAAACGGGTCAACTCGCCTAATGAGCTACCACTTTTATGGGAAGCCCAAACCCGGGGACTGCAAATACCCAACACTGGCATGGTGGTAACAACCGACTTGGTTGACGACCTCAGCGACATACATCCCCGAAATAAACTGGATGTGGGGAAACGTCTGGCAAACCTGGCATTAGATAACACCTATCAACTTGAGGGCATTAAAAGTGAAAGCCCTGT
>JAQICD010000157.1 GCA_027858715.1 Prolixibacteraceae bacterium | reverse complement strand
TAACCGGTGGTTCAATCTGCTCTACAGAGCTACTTTTTAACATTGGGTTACTACCATCAACACTGGCTTTAAAGGTTGCACCATTGCATAATTTAAAACCTGATTCCAGTTTTATTGATTGTCCTGCTTCCATATTTACTGTTGTGCCCGGGTTAACAATAAAGTCTCCGGTATCTTGATGCTTTGCATTGCCCCAAGGTTGCGTGTTGCTGCCAACGGTAATCGTATTTGAGACTGCAAATCAAGATCATAAAAAAGAGACAGAAAATTTCCATTTAACAAATTATCAATAATAAATAAATGTTCTTATTTTTCGATTTGAACATACTCATTACCGTTTGCAGAATCTGTGAACTTTATAATACCTTTATCTGGTGTATAAAATAAGGTGTCATTTATCTCTTCTCCATTTTCAATAAAATAATATACATTTTCATATAAGATTTCTTTTATATGCAATTGGTCAATAATGTTATTTGTTTCGACAGAAAAGCAAGCATAAATAACAGATGAATTATTATCACTAAAATTTATATCACATAACGTTAAACTGTTTTCTTTATAATAAAAAAGATGTCCAGACTCACCAGTATTTGACTCAAAATACAAATTTATTGATTGCATATAAACATCATTTATTAAATTATCACCTCCATAAATATAACTATCCTCTCTTTTCGTTATTTTGAAAGAAAGAGTATCTGATGTTTTTGTATTTAAAATATCAAATTTTTCTTCTTCGTCTAATTTAACGAAATTCATTTCTTCATTAGTAAAATCACAATATTCATCTTTGCATGAACATAGCGAAGAGGTAATTATGAACAATAAAATACATTTCAAAATCTTCATAAAAATATGTTTTATGAACGGGGAATATAAAAGCTCCCCGTTCTTTATTGAACTTTTACTGTTTAATTAATATCTTAGTACTAATTACAACGCCATGGTTCACCAAATCGATAAAATAAATTGTCCATTTTAATCATTATTTGCAACAAATTTTATTGAATCATTTACAATTTCAACAATTCCATAATTATTTGACATATATGCGTAAGAATTATCGTAATTCATGCTATTTAATAAGTATATGTTTGTATATTGTTTATTGTTTATTTCAATAGAATCAATTTCTTCTTCTATGCCATCAAAAGAGATGTATATCTCACCGAAATCAACATATCCTTCAAAACTCTTATTATCACTTGAATATGTTAATATTATTTGTTGTGTGTAATTAGCATTAGAAGCATTAAAAACATACTCCTCTACAACATGAGTTGTACCTAATATATCATAATCGATCACAGTATCGATGTAATTTTCATTTATCACAAGAGATACAGTATCTTGTAATTTATCGTTTACGTAAAAAAATAAATTTAGCGTATCATTCTGTTTATAATAATCAACCGGGAATGCATCTTTAATACTATCCGAAATGTATGACTCTGTATCACAAGAGATAATAAAAACAAATGTCAGAATATAAATATATTTTATATATTTCATTTTGTTACCTTTTTTAATAATAGGGAGTATAATTCAATACTCCCTATTATTAATTATTACAATTTAACAATTCTATTTGTGAATATATTAGCATTATTATTAATTGCATTAACAATATAAACACCTTTGGGCAGAGAGGAAATATCTAAATTATATGTATTACTATTAAAATTAGACTTTTTTAACACAATATTTCCCGAGATGTTTGTTAAAACTATCTCAATATTTTGAATGTTTAGCTCACCAAAATTAATTGTTATTATATTGTTTGTCGGATTTGGATAAACAGTAATAATTGTTTCTGCTAAGGCATTACTAATATCGGCTTTAATTGTATTTGACTTACTAACAACAATAATCTTAGACGAAGCTGCTTCCTGCCCATTCTTTTCGCCTTTGCAAATTAAAGTATATTGACCGTTTTTTAATTCATCGGGCAAATTGAATTCGCTGGCATCTGCATCATAGCAGGTATTGTACCCTATAAGCGTCCACGATATGTTATCGTATTCACTGTCGGCAGTAGAATATGTTTCACTATCCGAAACATATTTGTTCCCAATAATAGATGGTATAACTAATTTTTCAACAGAAGCACTTTTTAACGTTGGGTTATCAGAATCGACACTAGCTTTAAATGTTGCACCACTACACAACTTAAAGCCTGATTCGAGTTTTATTGATTCACCTGCTTCCATATTTACCTTTGTACCTGAACTTATAATAAAGTCTCCGGTATCTTGATGTTTATCAGTCCCCCATGGTTGCGTGTTGCTGCCAACAGTAATGGAATTTGATGCTTCATAATCACGGTTATTTGTCAGTGTTCTATTTTGAAGATAGAGATTTGAATACATTATCTCTTGAATGAATACCTATATCTAAAGAATCGAATGTATATTCTAAATCAAAATCGCTTTTTTCTAATTATTCAAGTAATATAAAAACGTCATTTTCCTTTTCACTTGTAAAGCGTACGATTCCCTTATTTTTTGAATATAAAAGAGAATCACATTCATTTAGCGACAGTGGATCACAATTTGAATAATAAAATTCATCAAAAAATGATACAGAATCTTTAACTGTGCCCCAAACTCCTTGAAAAATCTCAGATGTATTTTTATTGATTAATATTTCAGAAGAAAAGCAATAATCTTCAAGTAATAAAAAAATTATTTTACCATTGTAGTTTTCATTTATGAATTTAATAGTACAAATTGGCAAGTAACGATCCCGAGTACTCATACTTAAAAGATTAACAAATTGATTATATGTTGTTGTTTTCGATTCAACTTCAAAAACAATTGTGTCTTTATTAGAATCTTTCACAAAAGAAAACTGATCCCCTTGCTCATACACCATTAAGTCTTTTTCATCTGATGTAAATTCAATATATTCATCATCACATGAACAAAAGAGAAAGATTATAATTAGAAGTAATAATTGCTTTGATGTGGTTAGTGTTTTCATATAATTATTATTTATATAGGGGAATATATAATCCCCCTATTATATTTAACTTTACTGTTTAATTATTTTTTGATTAACTACCTTTTCCCCATTACAACTAATCAAATCAACAAAATAAATTCCTTTTCCCAGTGCCGATAAATCAATTTCAGGATTTGAAGCTGAAACATTATTATATTTTGCAACAACTTTACCCAGAAGGTTTCGAACAATAACATTTACCTTCCCTTCAATCGCTTCTAGGTTAATTGATACGATTCCAGTTGTTGGATTGGGATAAAGGTTTAAGCCAACACTGCTACTGCCTAAATCTGCCTCTAATCGAGAAGCAACAGCGTTTTTAACAACAATAATTTTTGATGCAGCAGCTATTTGACCGTTCTTTTCGCCTCTGCAAATTAAGGTATATTGCCCATTTTTTAAATCGGTAGGAATATCAAACTTATTTAAGCTTGAGCTATAATCAACATTTTCTCCCAAAAGCAACCAGTTCACAGCATCGTAATCATCTGCATTTACAGTATAAGAATCAATACTTGACGCATATTTACTACCTGCAATATAAGGTGTAGATAACTGCTCAACTGGTCTGCTTTTCAGCACAGGGTTACTTCCATCAATACTTGCTTTAAAGTTTGCCCCGTTGCATAGTTTAAAGCCTGATTGTAATTTTATCGATGTTCCTGCTTCCATATTTACGGTTGTACCTGAACTAATTATAAAGTCTCCGGTATCTTGATGCTTATCAGACCCCCATGGCTGCGTGTTGCTTCCAACGGTTATTGTATTTGAAGCTTCGGAATTATAGCTATAAATCTATACTCATTTTTCATCTTTTCCAATTCAATTTCTCATTAAAAAAACATTACTCAATTAGACAATAACTCTTTTTAGTATCCGAGTTTGTAAATCTCACAATACCATAATCCGGTGAGAAAAACAATGTGTCTAGTCCACTAGTTAGTATAATCAAATTATCATATATTATATCATTCGCAAAAACAGAATAACTATTATCAACTTCCCCTTCTGTTTCTATATTATACCACTTAGAACGAGAACCATCATCAACTATTAAATAAACATAAAACCCTTCTAAACAATATGAATATTGAATATTAAACTTTAAGTCATAATTTGACTGAATATTTACATCAAGAATATTTGCATAATATGTTGGTGTTAGCAATGGATATTTTCTATTTTCAAAATATGTACTATCTGAAACGACTTCACAACAAATTGTATCATAGTCAGGTAATGCCAATAAATCAAACTTGTAACCGTTTGTATAAAAAAAGAGTTCTTCCTGTTCATCAGTAAAATAATAATAATTGTCATCATCGACACAACAGGACATAACAAATAACAATATCAAAAATATAATACTTTTCATCTGTTTGTATTTTAATTAATAATTGTAAGTTCCTATTTTTTAATAAAACAGGGGAAAGAGTTATCTCTTCTCCCTGTTTTATTTTATTATTGTTTTACAATTTTTTTTGTGAAAATATTTATATTATCGTTAATAATATTAACAAAATATATTCCTTTAGAGATAGAAGAAATATCTACACTTACATTATTACTGTTAATTATAGTTCTTTTAAGAATAATTCTTCCCGAAATATCTTTCACATACAATTCGGCATTCGTAAAATCTAACTTACCAAAATCTATAGTAAGATTTTCATTTGCCGGATTTGGATAAACAATAATATCACTGTATGGCTCTAAAGAATTATTGTCATGCTCAAAGATTGTTGTTGACTTCTGAACAACAATAATTTTAGATGAAGCTGCTTTTTGACCGTTCTTATTATCTATACAAATCAAAGTATATTGCCCGTTTTCCAGGCCATTAGGCAAAAAGAATTCATTGTCATGTGTGCCATAAGTAGTATTATTACCTAAAAGTAACCACGAAACATTTTCGGTTGCATTTACGTTTGTGGAATATTTTTCACCATCCGAAGCATATTTATTTCCTACAATAATCGGTGGTTCTATCTGCTCTACAGAGCTGCTTTTTAACATAGGGTTACTTCCATCAACACTGGCTTTAAAGTTTGCCCCATTGCATAGTTTAAAGCCTGATTCGAGTTTTATCGATGTTCCTGCTTCCATATTTACGGTTGTGCCTGGGTTAATAACAAAGTCACCTGTATCTTGATGCTTTGCATTGCCCCAAGGTTGCGTGCTGCTGCCAACAGTTATGGTATTTGAGGCTTCAAAATCGCGATCATAATTTAAATTTCTGTTTTGAAGGTACATATCAGAATACATAACTTCATGTTCTACAACATCGTATGAGAATAAATCATAATCACCCCATACATGATACGTATTATCCCCATCAATATAAATATCATCAAACGGTGTTAATCCATTGTCAATTATGGCATCTTCGTTATTATCGAAATATCCAAAATCACCGGAGTCAAAAATTGAATTTGAGATATCAATGGCACTTAGGGTAGGCACGAAGGTAAATTTAACATGGCCGCTATAAACAAACTTATCATATTCAACATCAAGATATGAGCCCGGTGCATTTGTGTAAAGCTGATCTCCGGCTCCAACACTCAAAGTTGAGTAAGACCAATGAGGAATTAGCATCGCTTCCCATACTCCCACTTTTGCAACTAAATCATTTACTACATCCGTGTACCATGTTTTTGCATGATAATCAGCTACAAGACCTAATATAAAATAATGATTAAACATCACTTCACCTGGATCTGCGGGTTCTCCCTGAGGGGTTGCATTATTACTTCCATTAACAATAGCTACATTTCGCGAAAGTGATGGATAACCCAGATTATCAAGAAATGATATAAAACTGTTATGTACAGGAAGTCCGGTATAGTGCCTCGCCAACATTTGCATTGCTGCCGGTGAATTTAACTGTGATATTAAGAACCCTGCACTAGGAATATTTGAATTAAATAATCCATCGAAGATAGATATTATGAACATCCCAAATATCAATTCACCTGCATTCTCATATAACTCAGCAACAGTCCATTGAACACCCTCTGGAATATATGCTCCTTTAAATGGAGAATCATAGGGCACAAACAGTCCAATTTGATGATCGTACCCGCTATTCTCTAAATTTTTTAGTGCTATACGCCCAATTATTCCGCCCATACTTTCACCAATATATACACCTTCGTAATTTCCTTCTTTGGCATTATTGATTTCCTGTATCAAATTGGCTATTACCTCTGCATTATCTTGTAACGATTGACTTGCATCATCATAATCGACATAAAAAATATCGTAGCCATTAGCTTTTAATGCACTTGTCCGGTCAGTCCATTTGCTTTTAAGATCAGATTTACTTTGATCATTCAATACATCAAAGCCTTCGGATATAATAATTGGCTTATCCAACTTCCCGTCATCACCTTCATCATAAAAATAATCAAGCCCGTTAACATTAAAATTAACGGTTGTGCTTTTTAATATCGGCTCTGTTTCGAGTGTTTTTATATCGATATAAGAATAAGAAATCAAGGTGTCTTTGCCCTCGATAAGCCTAAAACAAATGCTTTTTTCACCTACGCAGTCATATTCAATATTTATCTTCCGGCTTTGATTTAACTCAACCGGTATAAATCCCCGCGAGTCAGAAAAATCAATATCAAAATGTACATCTTTTCCCCTGCTATTAGAGTAATACAACTCGGGCGACCAACTAAATGTTATATGGCCTGAATAAGCTTTATGTTTTAACACATTACCTGCAAAAATTGTCATTGGTTCATATACAACCGGAATATTGCTTTTTACACATTCTTGCACCCTTTCATGTTGAATATAATCGCCGGTAAAATTAAGTACAGATATTGGTATTACAGATTCATCAACGGCTGATATCCTTTCTTCAGGCATTATAAGTTTTTCAATACCTGCATACCGCTCAATTTTTGAAGCATCAATACATTTGAGCATATGTTCCCATAAATTATTACTTGTAATAACAGGCATTCCACTATTCCATTCTTCTAAGCTGTTAAGAATAACAAAGCCACGGTTAAACAAATAATTGGTTTTCATGCCTGAATGGTCGAGTTCGTCATAGAAAGTCCTAATTTCTTTTACCATTTCTGTTTCATCCGTATCGTTCGAATCACCCAATGAAACAATTGGTAAAACAACACTTAAAAATAAAAGGATTCGTCTCATATCAATTATTTTCAAGATTATTTACTTTTCTTTAGTTCCAATTTCGCCAAACGCTTTTCTATATCAACCAACTGCTTATTCTGGCTTTCAATTTCGGCTTGCTGTGCTTTTACTGCTTCGAGCAATACCGGTATCAGCTCAGTATAAAATATTGATTTCACACCCGAATCGTTTGTGAAAACCATATCAGGGTAAATTTTTTCTACATCCTGTGCTAAAAAACCATAATGTGTCTTTTTCTTCTGACCTTCTTTGGCCTTGTCGCGCTTCAAATGGTAAGTTACCCCTTTTAATTTTTTCAACTTATCCATTTGATTATCCATAGTAGTGATACCTTCTTTTAGTGTAGAATCGGAATACACAGCAACACCATTTACTTCAACGGTTCCGTCACCAAACACCTGGAATACAGTACCCCAATCACCATCAAGAACAGTTAACCCTTTCTGGGTGTCATTTTTCATTTTTGCAATAATTCCAGTAAGATTAGATGAATTATCATGTTGCTGATAAATCAAATGGCCTTCATCATGCAATGCAAGTGTTTCTGTTCCACTGGTTAATTTTACATAATCTTCGCACACAGTTATGTCCTGCTGTGCCTTCAAATTTGAATTTACTAAAAACATAAAAACAAATAAACATACCGAGATTCGGTTTACAATTAAAACTTCTTTTTTCATAACTTTGTAAAGTTTAAAGCCCCACGGGTTGCAGCCCAAGGAGCTTGGTTTAACATTAATTATTGGAAAGCAGTAGTGCCAAAACGGCATTGCTGCTTTTGTTTTAAATATTTAAAGCTTTGTAAATTAAAATGAGTGCTACGATCTAAATTGCAAGATGCTGCAAAAGATATGTTGGAAATGATTGATGGTGTGTTAAGGGGATAAAACATTACATCGTTATTTTATAATTCAACATCACAAATATTAAAAAAAAACGAAACAAACAAAAATTATCTTAAAATTATTTTTAATTCCATAGATAGACCATTAATCTCCAGGAAATTGTAAAACTAAAAACAAGAAAAGGCTGTCCGATTTTCGAACAGCCTTTGTGTTTTATCTCATTTTACCCGTGTTTTTTTAGACTTCAAGAGTGGCGAGTGCCTTTTCGATACGGCCAAACGTTTCATCGCGACCAATCATTTCACAAATATCAAAAAGGTCGGCTCCCATTGCTGCGCCAACAATACACAACCGAAAAGCATTCATTACTACTCCAAAGCCCCACTCTTTTTCGTTTACAAAATTGGAGAATTGTTCTTTTAAAGTTTCACCCTGCCATTCTCCTTCGTAACTCTTTAAAAAGTTAAGTACATCGGTCATAATTTCGGGCACACCAGCTTTCCATCGCTTTTTAACTGTTTTGGCATCGTATTCATCAGGTGCTTTAAAGAAATAATATCCTTGTTCCCAAATATCGGTAATAAAAGTTGCACGTTCTTTCAACATGCCCATTACCTTGGCCACATAATCTTTATCAGCATCAATGTTTTTGACTTTTAACAAAGCAATAAACTTTTCAGCAAGTTCATTATCGTCTTTTTTCATCATATACTGATGATTGAACCATTTGGCTTTTTCAGGATCAAACTTTGAGCCTGATTTTCCAACGCGGCTTAAATCAAAAGATTCAATAAGTTCTTCCATGCTAAATATTTCCTGCTCGGTTCCAGGATTCCAGCCCAGCAATGCCAGCAAATTGATAAAGGCATCAGGAAAATAACCATCTTCACGGTATCCTTTCGAAAGTTCGCCTGTTTTGGGGTCGGTCCACTGTAACGGAAAAACCGGGAACCCCATTTTTTCGCCATCGCGTTTGCTTAGTTTTCCTTTACCAACAGGTTTAAGAATTAATGGTAGATGCGCAAATTCGGGTTTCTCCCAGCCTAATTTTTCGTATAGCAGAACATGCAAAGGCATTGAAGGCAACCATTCTTCGCCACGTATCACATGCGTTATCTCCATCAGATGGTCGTCAACAACATTCGCCAGGTGATAGGTAGGCATGCCGTCGGATTTAAACAATATTTTATCGTCTAGTTTGTCGGTATTAAACGTTACCGAACCACGCACTATATCATTATCGGTAACGTCTATATTATCGGGCATTTTGAATCGCACAACAAACTTTTCGTCTGCTTCAATTTTTCTATGCACCTCGTTTGAAGAAAGTGTTAGTGAATTTTTTAACCTGCCACGGGTCTGGCTGTTATAAGTAAAAGTTTCGCCTTTCGATTCAAATTCTGCTCTCACTGCATCAAGCTCCTCGGTCGTATCGAAAGCATAATAAGCATTTCCACTTTCAATCAGTTCAAGCGCATATTGTTTGTAAATATCTTTTCGCTCCGATTGTCGGTATGGACCAAAACTTCCCCCTTCCCTAACACCTTCGTCGATTTCGATGCCACTCCAGTTGAGCGATTCCATGATATATTCCTCGGCACCCGTCACATAACGAGTCTGGTCGGTGTCTTCGATACGCAAAATGAATGTTCCGTTGTTTTTTCGGGCAAACAGGTAATTAAACAAAGCAGTACGCACACCGCCTATATGTAAAGGCCCCGTGGGGCTTGGGGCAAATCTCACCCTTACGTTTTGTCGATTCATTGCAGTCTATTTTTAAAATGTTCACAAAGATACATTTTCAAAAATTGTATCGCAACCATCACAACTGTTGTTAACTAAAAAAACTAAGCAACTTTTTGATCGGGATTGTTGCCCGGCTGGTTTCTTGTGTTGTAATACACAATTTCCATCGCTTTTATAATAGCTTGATTTACCGGCAAAAGCATACCACCATATTCATTATCGATGGCTCTTAACTGCATGTAATATTTAGAATAGACCGGCGCATAACGCTGAACCATTTCATCGAACTTTAACTGGTTGGCTACCTTACTTTTTAGTAAATCACACACAATGAATGACTTACGTCCATTTTTGGTTACAGATGCTGCATTACCAAATAAGCGACAAATTATATTTGCTAAAAAATCTGACAAATATAATTTTATTTTTATTTACACAGCTTATACTAAACAGATTTGGAGTAAGAATTAACTAAAAAGGGATCAATTCACAATTCGGGTGAACACATAATAATCATATACATCCACCCTGATTTTACTTTAACCCAAAAAAAAAGTCCGAACACAACATGCCCGGACTTATTTCTTTATTTTGAAAATATAATTGACCCTACATCAAAAAGATTTTATTTTTCTCACATTCTTCAACCATTTCATCAGGCCAAAGCGAAGCCTGAACTTCTCCAATGTGTGCTTTCCGCAGGAAATACATACACAAACGCGACTGTCCAATACCACCACCACAGGTTAAAGGCAACTTGTCGTTTAACAACATCTTATGGAAAAGCAACTCTTTTCGGTCTTCCATTTTTTCAATATCAAGCTGTTTCAACAAAGCTGTTTTATCAACACGAATACCCATTGATGAGATCTCGAAGGCACGTTTAAGAATAGGATTCCAAATAACAATATCGCCGTTTAAGCCTTTAAAGCCGTTTACTGTTTCGGTTGACCAGTCGTCGTAATCGGGTGCACGTCCGTCGTGCTTTTCACCGTTCAGCATCACACTTCCAATACCAATAATAAAAATTGCTCCATATTTTTCAGCTGCTGCCATTTCTCTTTCAAAAGGAGTTTTGTCGGGATACATTTCGAGCAGTTCTTCGGTATGTAAAAATGTTATATTTTTAGGCAACTGTGGCTCCAGCTCACGATACTCTTCAAAAATTTGGTATTCAGTTCTTTTCAAAACATCGTACAAGCGATTTACGGTTAATTTCAAAAAATCGAGTTTACGTTGTTCATTGCTCATTACAATTTCCCAATCCCACTGGTCAACATACAGAGAATGGATATTGGTAAGCTCTTCGTCAGCTCTAATAGCATTCATATCGGTATAAAGTCCGTAACCCAAAGGAATATCAAGCTTACCCAAGGTAATTCGTTTCCATTTGGCAAGCGAATGAACAACCTCTGCAACGTTATCATCCATATCTTTAATAGGGAAGTTTACTGCACGTTCGGTTCCGTTTAAATCGTCGTTTATGCCGGTATCTCTGAGAACGAACAAAGGAGCTGTAACCCTTCGTAAACGCATTTCGGCCGATAAATTGGCCTGAAAAAAATCTTTCACCATTTTGATGGCCCGTTCTGTTTGCACCGGATCCAACATCGGTTTATATCCATCAGGAATCGTTAACTTCATAAGTATATATTTTGAACTTTATCAATCACTTTGCTGCAAAAATATTATTAAAAATGATAAAATAATACAAAACCGTAATTTTTTAACACATTTTGAAAAAAATAGGTTTTCCTGCTTGAAAAAAAATAATTCATTTAATTATGACAATCAATTAATAAACTTTATTTTTCAGAGCTTAAATACAATATTACTACTAAAAAGGAAAATGAAATCAATGGTTATAAAATGAAAACATTATGAGATTACTAATTCAACCTACTTACGACAAAGCATCGCTATGGACTGCGAATTACATTGCCGGAAAAATTAACCAACATAATGAAAACCGCCCTTTTGTTCTGGGACTCCCAACAGGCTCCTCTCCATTAGGCACTTACAAGGCACTTATTGCGTTAAACAAGTCGGGAAAGGTATCGTTCAAAAACGTGATAACCTTTAACATGGATGAATACATCGGTATTCCGGAAGAACACCCCGAGAGTTATCACTCGTTTATGTGGAACAACTTCTTTAACCACGTTGATATTGAAAAGGAAAATGTGAACATCTTAAACGGGAATGCCAGCGTTTTGGAAGAAGAATGCATGCGCTACGAAGATAAAATTGAGCATTACGGTGGCATCGATCTCTTTTTGGGTGGCATAGGCCCCGACGGGCACATTGCATTTAATGAGCCGGGGTCGTCGTTAAGCTCGCGCACACGGATAAAAACACTTACCCATGATACGATAATTGCGAACTCGCGTTTCTTCGACAACGACACCTCAAAAGTACCAGCAACTGCGCTTACTGTAGGCGTGGCTACCGTGCTTGAAGCCGCCGAAGTACTCATTATTGTTAATGGGCACAACAAGGCACGTGCCTTAAAGCACGCGGTAGAAGAAGGCATTAACCACATGTGGACTATCAGCGCACTGCAAATGCACCCCAAAGGTATTATCGTGTGCGACGAGGCAGCCTGCGAGGAGCTAAAAGTTGGAACATACCGCTACTTTAAAGATATTGAGAAAGATAATATTCTGTAAAACATGAAATCAACTGTAATTGTATTATCAAATAAGGGGATGGGCACAGCTCCACAAGAGCTTGGTTCTATACTCATTTCCAACTACCTTAAATTATTAAGCGAAGAAAACGAGTTGCCCCAAACCCTGCTGTTTTATGCCGAAGGGGTAAAACTGGTATGCCAGGATTCGCCTGTATTGGAATCCCTTCAAATCATTGAACAAAAAGGCGCTAAACTGATTGTTTGCAAAACCTGTCTGAACTTTTTCGGGCTAAGCGAGCAACAAGCAGTTGGCCGGGCAGGTACAATGGCCGACATTCTAACTATGCAGCTCGAAGCGAAAAAGGTGGTTGCAATTTAAACAATAGACCGATTAACCTTAAATATTTATATTATTAAATAATTTTGAAAAAAACACTATGAAAAAAATTATTTTATCTATCATTTTCTCGATGGCAATAATTCTTGCTTTTGGACAAGCACAAGAGCTTGCACCTGTTGGTGGCACTTCAAATGTTACCTTAAATCCAGGTATTACAATTCCTCCCTTAACCTCTGCACCTGCTATTGTATGGGATAACGGACCACTTGTAAACAGTCCCGGCACTGGTTCTGGCGGAGCTGATGAATCTGTTCTTCAATCTTCAATGAACACATTGGGCTTAGGTTTTCAAACAAGTGTAGGATATATAATTGCTGATGATTTTGTTTTGTCAGTCACAACTGAAATTTCTTCCATTATGGTATATGGATACCAAACAGGCTCTTCAACAACATCAACAATGTCTGATGTTTATCTTGAAATATACGATGGACAACCCGGTGTCGAAGGGACTGTAGTTTGGGGCGATATGGTAACCAACCGAATGGTTTCATCTACATGGTCGGGTATTTATAGGGTTTCTGAAACTACTTCAGGCGCAACCAACCGCCCAATTATGGAGTGCGTTTGCGAGGTAAATACTTCATTGCCTGCCGGAACATACTGGTTAGCCATACAAATGAATGGTTCGTCGTCTTATTCAGGCCCATGGTGTCCACCGGTTACCATTACAGGACAAACAACTACGGGCAATGCCGTACAATATACTTCGAGTTGGAATCCTGCAATAGACAGTGGCTCTATTACCGGACAAGGTGTTCCATTTGTAATATTGTCGAACCCTGTTGTACCATTCAATATTTATTACCTTGTTTTGGTTTTCGCTTTAATTGGTGTGGGAATTGTTGTAAAAAGAAGGTTTTTTTAATCGTAAAAAGATACCCTTAAAATAAGGAATACAAATTTGTATTCCTTATTTTTTTAGTTTATTGAGCGCCGATTTCACAAACTCCCCTGGCATCATGGTAATCTTCTCTATCTCTGCAATTTCCTTTCCTTCAATGTGCAAGCGATAACAAAGGTGTTCCATCGACTCGCCTACCTCGATAATGTGGCGGTCGGGATCGTAAAAACGCACCACACGTTGCCGCCAGGGTTGTTCGCGCATGGGGTGCACCAACTCAACGCTATTCTCGAGTAAACGCTGATTGAAAGCTTCCATCTCGTCGTACTCAAAATATATTTCGAAATTATTACCGCCGGCAGTGATTTCCTTACCATCGATTAGTTGCCCGAAATGGCTTTGCAGGTGCAGCGCGAAATCACCTTCGAAGGTAATGTTCTCGCCAAAGTCGATAATCACTTTTTGCTCCAACACCGTTTCGTAAAAAGTACGGGCACGTTGCATGTCGGCCACTACAAGTAGCGGACATAAGAATTTTGGTTTGCTTTGCATAAATATTTATTTTTAACTGCAGAAATCGAAGAAATAAACAGAGGAAACAGCGTTTAATTTATCTAAGTAACAGTGTCTCTGTCTTAATTTTTGTGTATCGCAGTGTTTTACTTATTCTCACTAAATCCTAAAATATAAGCATTCAAATCTTTCATATAAAACTCGTTAGCACCGTACCATGTAGTTTTTATTTCGGTTACTTTTAGGTCGTTTTCTTTTAATTTGGCATGTAAATCAGTCAGGTCTTCAACCTCAAAATAAAACGAAACAGATGCTCCAATATTTTCGTTTTCGATCAGTTCCACATCGTGCACAAAGCTATCAGTACGTTGGAACATCAACTCAACAGCTCCGCATTTCATCATGGCAAATACATAGGTTTTACCCTCGACCAACTGTTGATCAACGCCATCTTGCGATTCGGGAACTGCAGCTGTAAGAGCAAAACCCAGATGGTTCTGGTAATACTTTACGGTATTCGAAACGTTGCATACCGCTAAGTTAGGTGTCATTTTGTTCATCATCATTTTGCAATTTCATTTAACGACAAAGCTAATGTTTTGGTAAAGTCGATAATTGTAAAAATCGGACGTTTTTGTTTTCGTGCAAAATTTTTGGAGTGGTGCCCGTAAAACGCTTCACCTCTTTTATAATTGGACAAATTGGTATGAGGTTCTTTTTCTAGGTAGAGCATGACTATTAATTTTTCAACTCTTCTTTTATTTCTTCAACAACCTCCCTTGCCCTTTTTACCGGGAATGAACAAACACGAGCCACTTCAAGACAATCGTTGATATCAGGATTTCCGTTCCCGT
>JAQICD010000163.1 GCA_027858715.1 Prolixibacteraceae bacterium | reverse complement strand
TCAAAGGATGACACTTTTCAGGTAGCCATCATTCCTTTCACCTACGATGAAACAAACTTTCACGCCATAAAGGAAGGCACAACCGTAAACCTCGAATTCGACATTATTGGTAAGTATCTGAGTAAGTTGATGAAATATAGCGATTAAGCATACAGCAAGTAAAAAGTCAATAAGCAGCTAATCCGGATTTCACGAGTCAAACCATTTTTCCATCTGCTCTTTGGCTTTTTGTTTGTGTTTTTCAGTAATGTTTTTGGCAATAGCTTTATATGCAGCAACGATAATACCAAGGTCGTCTGTGAAACCAAGTCCGGGCAATGCATCGGGGATTGCGTCAAAGGGTAAAATAAAATATCCCAAAGCTCCAAAAACAATCGCTTTATCACTTACAGGCACATCCTGATCTTTAGCATAATAGAAAAGCGTTAAGGCTTTTTCAATAAGCTCTTTACCGGCTGACTGGGCAGAGTTTTTCACCTTGTTCCAAAAGGAACTTTCAGAATATTCATTTTCGAAGTTGTTTTGAAGTTGGTGCCTGCTTTCCATTTGTTCAAATTTAATAAAATTGTTCTGAAGGATATAGGAGCTGGGATATCACCTACATAAAGGGCAAACCCTGTACGTGCGGTTTCATAAAACTGGCTAGCCCTGTTTGTTTTCCTCTTCAAACTGGTGAAGGAGCCGGGCATATTTACCACCATGTTTCAGTAACTGTTCATGGTTGCCCCGCTCAATGATCTGGCCATCTTCTAAAACCAGGATCATGCCGGAATTTTTTATGGTGCTCAGCCGGTGGGCCACGGCAATCACGGTTTTTGCCGAAAAAATGTTGGCAATGGCTTTTTGAATATATTGCTCGGTGATAGAATCCACTGCACTGGTTGCCTCATCGAGAATAATCAGTTCGCTGTTTCCTGCAATGGCACGGGCAAAAGAAATCAATTGCGCCTGTCCTTTCGACAGGTTATCGCCATTATCCTGAACTACGAACTGGTAACCACCGGGTAACTGATCAACAAAATAATTAGCATAAACAAACGAAGCCGCCTGTTCCACATCACGCTTCGAAATGGATTCACGGCTCAATGAAATATTGAACTCAACCGTATCGTTGAACATGTATATATCCTGCTGCATTATCGAAATGGTTTCACGGATGTTAGAAATGGGAATGTCAGCGAGTTCAACACCATTTATTTTTATGGAACCGCGGTATCCGGTATAGGTTTTTGCCAGCAAGCGGATAATGGTTGATTTCCCTGAGCCTGTTGTTCCAACCAGTGCCAGCCGGTCTCCTTTATTTAATTTAAACGAAATATTTTTTAATACATCCGGAGTGTCTTCAGTGTATCTGAACCAAACGTTTTTAAACTCAATCTCCTGAAGGGCAATCGGTTCCGGTGAAACTTCTCCGGATTCAGAAGTGGGATCTTCTACTTTCTGGTTGAACAGTTCGCTGATGTGCTCAAGCGCCGACAAGGCCCGTTGAATGGTTGATATTTGCTGGGTAAATTGTTTTACCGGAACAAAAAGCCGTTCCAATGTGGTAACAAAAACAATGAGGACACCAAGTGTGTATCCGTAATCCCATATTTGAATGGCGCCGTACCAAATGACCAGGGCCGTGGCCACTGCCGTTATACCTTCAACAATCGAATATAGAAATGAATCGTAAATGTTCGATTTATTTTGGGCATCGCTAAACTCCTTGTTCAGGTTATCGTATTTATTAAGTACTTTATCTTCTGCAGCAAACAACTGAATGGTTTTCATTCCGTTTAATGCTTCCTGTAGATAGGCCGCCGACTTAGCCAGGCTCGTCCGCGTAGTGTTGAATGCCTTCCGGATTTTCTTTCGCAGGTAATTTATGGTGATAATAATTAACGGGACTACCAGCAGCAATACCAGTGTGAGCCTCCAGTTGATGTATGAAAGATAAGCTACCAATGCCAACGTTTTTATACTGTCGGCCAGCAATCCAAGGATCCCGGCTGCAAACGAATCGGAAACCGATTCCATGTCGCTGGTGAGGCGCGATAAGGTTACGCCAATGGGTTTTTTATCAAAATAACTCAGGGGGAAACGCAACGATTTGCTAAATAGTTTTTTACGCAAATCGACAATGGCAAGGCTACCCGCTTTTGAAAAGGAATAGCTGTAAAAACCATCAAAAAGGATATTAATGAGAAGCGCTGCGGCAAGCAAAATTGATTGTTTGATCAACCCATCTACATTGCCCGGTACGATGTAATTGTCAATAATATCTTCCACCAACCAGAGAAAAAAGATGCCGGCGGCAGTGGTTACAGGAATGGAGGCAATACTCAGAAAGAACCACTTTTTATGCGGTTTAAAGTAGCCGGCAAACTTCCTGAAAAGTAGCCAGTCAATGTTTTTGATATTATTGTTTTTCCCGGTACTCATTTCTGTTCAGTTTTTGGATTACCTTCTTGTTGTAACGTCAGGATCTCCCGATAAAATTCCGATTGTTCCATCAACTCCCGGTGACTGCCCTTGGCTGCCATTCGACCGTCTTCAAGCACAATGGTAAAATCGGTCTTTTCCAACACGCTAATCCGGTTCGAAATTACCAGCATGCTTTTCACAGCGTGGTTTTCCACAATTTGTTTGATTAAAAATCGTTCGGTATCGGTATCAACAGCCGAAAAAACGTCATCGAGTATCAAAAGTTCCCCTTGTGCGTAAAGTGCCCGCGCCAGGCTGATACGCTGTTTCTGTCCGCCCGAAAGCATGATGCCTTTTTCACCAACCATTGTTTGTTTCTTCATCGGGAAACGGGTTATCTCATCGGCAAAAGCACTTTTGTAAATTGTATCGTCTAACCGGTCCTTCAAAATTTCTTTGTCGGAAGTGAGCCCGATATTATTTTCGATGGAATCGGAAAACAGAAAAACTTCCTGGCTTACTGTATTTACCACCGAGCGGATATCTTCGCTTCTAAGAAAAAAAGCATCTTTTTCACCAAAGAAAACCTGGCCTTTTTCGGGGCGTAAATAGCCATTCAAACATTGAATCAAAGTCGTTTTCCCGGAGCCCACTTTACCTGTAATTCCTACTACCTGCCCCGGCTGTATTGAAAATGATATGTCTTTCAACACGGGCTTTTCACCGTTGTGATAGGTGTAGTTGAGATTTTTCACATGAATCCCGTCTTTAAAAAGTTCTACTTTTTCTGATTCGAGTAGCTTTTCTCTTTCATCATCTTCTCCTTTTCTATCCATAATGGTTTGAATACTACTAATTCCTACAAACCCCTGCTGAAAAACGGTGAGTACCCATCCCAGTCCCATCACCGGGTGGCTCAGAAGTGTGGCGTAGGCAATGTATTCGGTAAGTTCACCGATGGTAAATTTTCCGTTGATAACATACATTCCACCTACAAAAAAGATGATGATTTTTAAAATTTGTCCAAGGTTGGAGAGCAAGGGCAACATAAACGACCGAACCCACGATATTTTCAAAGTGGCATCGTAATAATTTAGATTTTCTTTTTGAACTTCTTTTTCGGCATGGTCATAAATGTTGTAGCTTTTTATCACGCTGTTGCCCGAAAGGAATGAGATGATTTTTCCTGAGAGTTTTTGCAGCGTGTTCATTCTGGCACGCGTGTTTTTAACCATCACAACCATTCCGATTCGAACGATAACAAAAACGACAATTATCGGAATAACAGTGTAAAGCGTGAGCATGGGTGATAGTTGCCACATTTTATAAGGCGTGAGTGACAATGAAAGCAAGATGTTTCCGATTTGTAAAATACCAAAACCGGTAATCATGCGCACTCCGTTAATATCGTTGTTTACGCGCGAAATAATGTTTCCGGTAGAATTTTTGTCGTAATATTCTTTACCAAAAGAAGCCAGCTTTTGAAACATATCGCCTTTTAGCTGTCGCTCAATCAGGCGTGCAGGAAAGAATATCAGTATCCGTGATAATGTCCTTACCAGTATTAAAACCAGGGCTAATCCAACTATAAACAATACATTCCTGTGAAATTCAGCTTCATTTCCTGCCCGGCCTTCCGAAATCAGGTCGATGGTTTTCTGAATAAATCCGGGGATGGTAACCGAAATCCAGACAGTCAGAATCAGGAAAATGATTCCTCCTGTGTACCACCAACGGTACTTATGTGTGTATCTCAATAAAAATTTTAGCTTTGAAAACATGGGCCGGTATTCCGTTTTGTTTGTTTGTTAATTTTTTGCACACTCCTCCATTTGTTCTTTTTGCCATCGATAAATCAATTCAGGCAAACGCTCTGTATCTTTTTTATATCGCTGAAGCAATTTTTCGGCAATGGTAATTCCGCTTTCTGTGATTTCGCTTATCGGGGTAAGGAAACGGCTTTGATTTGCTATACCCCGCATTTGTGATTGTCGGGACAGTCCGTCCTTTGCCATTTGGTAAATTTTCCTTGAAACGTTTCCTACATGAAGGTTTCCGCTTTCAGCATTTAGCGCTTTAACAGGCACCTGCGAACGAACTTCTTGTATTGTTTTGGTATTCCATCCTGAAATGAGACCATGGGCTTCTTCAAGACTTTGCTGGTCGTACAATAAACCCACCCACAATGCAGAAAGCGCAGCAATATGTGAAGCACCATTGGCATCTGCCCCCCGCATTTCAATAAATTGTTTGAGGCGGACATCCGGAAAAACAGTGGAAACATGTGTTTCCCAATCTGCCATGGTTGGTTTTAATGTATGTTTTCCCCTGAGGAAATTTCTGAAAGTGATACCCTTAGCCGGGGAATACCTGCCATCGCGACAAATAAAATACATAGGAACATCCAACAGGTAGTCCACCCACCGTTCAAAACCAAATCCTTCATCAAAAATAAAAGGCAAAAAACCGCAGCGGTCGGGGTCGGTATTGTCCCAGATGTGCGCCCGGTAGCTTAAATATCCATTTGGCTTTCCATTTGAAAATGGAGAGTTGGCAAAAATGGCCGTAACAATGGGTTGCAACGCTTGTGCAACGCGCATTTTTTTAACCATGTCGTTTTCGCTGCAATAATCCAGGTTCACCTGGATGGAAGCTGTCTTTGTCATCATTTCCAATCCCAGCGCTCCTTTGGTGGGCATGTATTCCTTCATATACCGGTAACGTTCTTTGGGCACCCATGGAATTTCTGAAAGGTTTGATAATGGGTCAACACCCAGAGGAAGACTGAAAAAACCGTATTTCTGGCAAATTTTATTCAACTCCAGAAAATGTTTCCTGGTTTCATGAAATGTTTCGTGGATGGTTTTAAAATTCTCGCCCGAAAGCTCAAACTGCCCGCCGGGTTCAAGGGTGATGGAAGCACCATATTTCCGGAGCCCCACGGTTTCTTCTCCTTCCTTTATAGGTGACCAGCCTTCATTTTGTAATTGAGCCAGGATGTCACTTATTCCATTGTCTTGATTGAAACTTAGCCGCTTATAATCATTCGAGTAAAAAAGAAATTTTTCATTTTCGGTACCAATGCCCCATTCTTCAGTGGGCGTATTTCCCCGCTCAAAATATTCAATCAATTGCGCTTTATGCTTTATTTCGGTTTCCTTTTCTTCTTTGGTCATTCAGTTGTTTTTTGATAACAGTCAACGTTTATTTTGAATTCAGGATACTATCGAGTACATATTTTTCAACATGCCGGTTTTTACCAATATACGGGTAATCGTGCATCGAAAGCATAGCCGGTGCATTCAGTTCAACCACGATATAATTTTCAGGAGAAGGAGTTTTTTCCAGATCGTTTATTATAATATCAATTCCGGCAATTCTTAATCCTGCTGAGCGGGCTGCTTGTACTGCCACATCTTTATAATAATCGGGAATATCGTCCGTCACATCGATGCTGTCGCCACCAGTACTCAGATTAGAATTTTTTCGCAAATATACTTTTTCTCCTCTTTTCAGGATACTTTCCGGCAAAAGAGATGATGCATTTAAATGTCGTTTTACTTCTTCATCAATATTTATTTTCAGCAGCGGATGGCGGTAATCATTGCCGCGTCCCTCATTCTTTTTGTCGATCAACTGCCGGATGGTTGCTATTCCATCACCTGTAACATTCGCAGGTTCGCGACAAGCGATAGCACGCACCTCAAAATCAATTACCAGAAATCGGTATTCCCAGCCCGGGAAAAATTCTTCAACAATCACTTTTTCAGAAAACTTAAAGGCATCTTGAATGGCAGCATTAAGTTCCTGTAGGGACTGAATGTTGGTGCTGACTGCAATTCCATGGTCTGTATCAGCCGGTTTTACAACGGCAGGTAACTCAACTGAATCCAGCATTGCTGGTTGGTAATCGCCCGTTAGCAAGACACCTTTTGCATGGTTAATACCTTTACGCTGGAGAAACTGCCTGGTCATCCACTTATCATTCGATATCCAGAAGGCAATCAGGCTGTTGGCATCAGAAATAGTCCCTTCGTGAATGATGTATTCCTTATTGTTATGTGATACTGAAATGAGATTGTTCTCAGCATCAATAATTTCAAAGGGTAGCTGGCGGCGAATGATTTCAGCAATAATAATTTGCGTGGTGGCTTCAAAGTTTTCATAGCCGGGCAGCGGTGTGAAATTATAATTGGATTCCATACAAAAGCTTTATTCTGATTTATTTCCCTAAAAGAGAAGTATTAAATTTTAAAAATAACACATTCTTATGAGAATAGTTTCCGCATTGTCAAATACTGTTTGAAATTTAAAGTTCATGTTTTGTAAATAGCTTATCATAAATGTTAAGATTCTTAATTATAAGACGAGGACTGGTAAAGCGTATTATTTTTGCAACGGCTGGTTTATGAAAATGCGACAATCACTTCTGCGAGGAATCATAAAATCTTAACCTTAACTTTTTTACATCACTCATGCGACAATAAAGACCCACAATATATTTGCTCGCTGTCTTGTTTTTAATATTTTCGCACCCTTACAGTGCGATTTTTTTATAATTATGCACTATCATGGTGCATTTTTAGTACATTTGTAAAAAGAAACAAGATCAAGATGGAGAAACTATTTGTTATTTTTCACAAACTCCTAAAAGAAACAGATACCCGTTTCTTTAGATATAAATATGCTGACATTAATTGGGATAATCGTATGATTGGGATTACCGGGCCAAGGGGGGTCGGTAAAACCACTCTTATTTTGCAGCATATTAAAAAAGAACTGGATCCGGCAAAAACTTTATATGTTACTGCTGAGGACTTTTATTTTGCTGATAACCGCTTACTCAATTTAGCTGAGGCTTTTGCAAAGCGAGGTGGTAAGAACCTCTTTATCGATGAAATTCACAAGTATAAGGATTGGTCTAAAGAGCTTAAATTGATTTATGACTATCATCCCGATTTGAAAGTCGTTTTTACCGGGTCTTCTGTATTGGAGTTAAGAAAGGGATCCTCAGATTTGAGCAGAAGGTCTGTTATGTACCATATGCAAGGACTTTCGTTTCGGGAGTATCTTCAACTTTTCCATCAAATTTCTTCTTCTTCTGCTTCTTCTGCTTATTCTGCTTATTCCCTGAATGATATTCTTGAACATAAAGTTGAGTTGCCTGAGTTGGAGCACCCTTTGCCTTTGTTTGAAGACTATTTAAAAAGGGGCTATTATCCATTCGCGCTGGAGGATGATTTTGAAACACGGCTTCAACAGGTAGTAAATCAAACCCTGGAAACAGATATCCCTATTTATGCAGGAATGAATATTTCTACCGGGCGGAAACTGAAACAACTCTTGGCAATAATTGCCCAAAGTGTGCCCTTTAAGCCCAATATGACAAAAATAGCTACAGCCCTTTCGGCAAGTCGGAATAACATTGCTGATTATTGCCACTTTATTGAAGAAGCGGGGATGATTGCACAGCTGAGGAATGCAACCGGGGGTATCAAAGGACTTGGAAAAGTTGATAAAATTTATCTCGACAATACCAATCTGGTTTATAACTTAGCGAGTGAAAACGCCAATATTGGCAATATCAGGGAAACCTTTTTTTATAACCAGATACGGGCAAAACACGATATAACTGTTTCTCCGGTTGCCGACTTTTTGGTGGATGAATATACTTTTGAGATCGGAGGAGAAAATAAAGGGATGCGACAAATTCAGAATATTGAAAATGCCTATGTGGTTAAAGATGATATCGAACAAGGTTTTTTGAATACAATCCCGCTGTGGCAGTTTGGTTTCATGTATTGATTCTTTTGGCGGGCATCTATTTATAACTTAAACTGTACACATATAAATTGAAAAAAGGGAAGCTTCTTTCGAAACCTCCCTTTTTGTACCCGAGGCGGGAATCGAACCCGCACTCCGTTGCCAGAACTGGATTTTGAATCCAGCGCGTCTACCAATTCCGCCACTCGGGCTTTTAGAATTAGCGGTTGCAAATATAAA
>JAQICD010000155.1 GCA_027858715.1 Prolixibacteraceae bacterium | reverse complement strand
GCCGAATCGGGTTCTTCGCTGGCAGCCTTTAAAGGTAGAAGGAGGCTCGACAAAATTGAATCGGTCATGCAACCCGGCGACTACCTGTTTATTGAATTCGGGCATAACGACCAAAAACGAAAAGGCGAAGGCATTGGCCCATGGCAATCGTTCACCGACCTTTTGGTTGAATTTGTAACCCGCGCCCGCGATAAGGGAGGCATTCCTGTGCTGGTAACTCCAACACAACGCCGCTCGTTTAACAGCGAAGGCATCATTGAATACACTCACGGCGACTACCCGGCAGCCATGCGCAAAGTGGCTCAAGACAAGAATGTGCCGCTCATAGACCTCAACGAAATGACCAAGGTTTTGTATGAAACATGGGGTGTTGAAACTTCGAAAAAAGCCTTTGTGCAATACCCGGCCAATACCTTCCCTGGACAAAAAAAAGAACTGGCCGACAACACGCATTTCAACCCAGTTGGTGCTAACGAAGTTGCATTATGTGTTTTGAAGGGAATATCAGAAAGCTCAATTGATTTGAAAAATAATATAATACGTTTCAATACGAATTACAATCCACAAAAACCGGCCATACCCGATGAATGGGATGTTCCCATGAGTCCCAGATTTGAGAGTATTAAACCTGATGGCAACTAACAACTTATAAATAAATATGTTACGGGGTACGCCCGGAATATTATAAACAATCCAAAGAATTGGACAGAAGACACATTTTTTTGAACCGTAAAACGAATGAAACGAGTAGATGATTGTATGCGAGTTCTCCCGATGTACATCGGGATTGCCTAAGGCAAATAAAAAATATAAACGAATGAAAGCAATTACCTATATCACACTTCTGCTTACCTTATTTGCATTAGGTACAGCATGTAATACCAACCAGCAGGAAGCCAAAACAGCCGACAAACCTTTGTTTCGCGACCCCGTGTATGATGGCACTGCCGACCCGGTGGTTATATGGAACGAACCGGAACAAAAATGGTTTATGTACTACACAAACCGCCGTGCTAACCTTGAAAATTCTGAAGGAGTTGATTGGGTGCATGGTACCCGCATAGGCATTGCCGAATCGGCCGACGGTGGCGCCACCTGGCAATACCGCGACACCTGCAACATTAATTACCGTCCCGTACCCGAATACACTCACTGGGCACCTGAAGTTATCGAACACGAAGGGCTTTACCACATGTACCTCACATATGTACCCGGAGTGTTTACCGATTGGCGACATCCGCGCTGGATTGTGCACCTGACCAGCAAAAACGGCATCGACTGGGACTTTGAGTCGAAGCTGAACCTGGCCTCCGAAAAAGTTATCGATGCCTGTGTAATACAAATGCCCGACGGCAACTGGCGCATGTGGTACAACAACGAAGCCGAAGGTAAAACTATGTATTATGCCGACAGCCCCAATCTGTATAACTGGACCGACAAGGGAAAAGCCGGTGGATCGTTCCGTGGCGAAGGCGCCAAAGTGTTCCGCTGGCACGATACTTACTGGATGGTAATTGATGCCTGGCAAGGGCTGGCAGTCTATCAGTCTGACGACCTTGAAAACTGGAACAGACAACCCGAAAACATACTCGAAAAGCCCGGCACCGGCATCGACGATAAAGTTATGGGCGGACACCCCGATGTGGTTGTACAGGAAGAACGTGCCTTCGTATTCTACTTTACCCACCCGGGACGACGCCCCGAAATACCCGACTCGCTGGAATACGAAAAACGCCGTAGCTCGATCCAGGTTACCGAACTGTATTACGAAAACGGGGAAATAGTATGCCGAAGAGACGAACCCGTGAAAATAAATTTACAATAGATCGCTAGATTTTAGACATGAGACGATAGACTTTGTTCGTAATAAACTAAATGTCAGCAATTTAGACAATCAAGACACAAACAACTCATTGTCAATGACTTAAAAAATATTAACGAACTATTGAATTTACACAAACCATAAAAAAGGCCATATTATGCTTAGGCTGCTCAAATACATTATATGCTTTGTTGTGCTCTTCGTTTATATTTCGGCAACAGGTCAGAATTTGTTTTTTGAGCAGCTTACCGGCCATTCGTCACCCAACACTTCGATACACGGCATAGCCAAAGATTCTATCGGCCATATGTGGTTTGGCAGCTGGAACGGCTTATACCGCTACGATGGCGAAGGTTTTGAAATTTTCCGCAACAATGCTGCCGAAAACAACATCCCCAACAACCGCATTCGCAATATCATTACCGACGACAACAAAACCTTGTGGGTTTACACCTTCGACCGTAAGTACCTTAAATTCGACTACCGATTCGATAATTTCGATATTGTTGAAGAGGATGCAGTACCCCGCAATGTTACCGTTTTACTCAACGGATCGGCCAACATGAACAACAGCCATTCTATCGTAAACGGATACCGCTACATTATTGAAGCAAACACCCTAACGGCCGTTCATAACGAAACTGAAGACACCATCACATATCATTCGGACATTTACATACCCGGCAGCCTTAAAGACGATCACGTTACGTATTTTTTTATCGACGATCAGAAAATGCTGTGGGTAGGAACCCGGAGTGGCAGTATTTTTAAAGCCAATACCAACCGAAAAGCGTTCACCCTGCATTACTGCCTAAGTACCATCAACCAGCAGATTCAGAAAGCATCGGCCAGGGTATTGCTAAAAACTGAAGATGCATTGTATGCAGGCACCAACAACAACGGCATTATTCAATACCAATGGGCTGAAAACCAAAATACCATTCGGCCGGCAAAAACCATTAACGCGTTTGAATCGATACGATCGATGTACATGGGCCACGAAAAACTTTGGGTTGGTAGCACATCAGGACTATATTGTTACTACACAAACAGCGAAAAATCCGAGAGTATAATAAGCCGCGACAAAACACCCGGGCTCAGTATTTGGTCGGTTTATGCCATTAGCCAAGGCAATGAACCTTACATTTGGGTTGGTCTGTACGATGCCCTGGCTCGAATCAATACGCAAAACAACCGGGTCGAAATTATCAACTTATTCGAGTTGATAAATAATCACAGCATCATGCACATTCATCGTGATGCCCGAAACCGGCTTTGGCTCGCGACCGAAGGCAGTGGCATAATCCGAATGACATTTGATGAAAATCTCACCCCAACCGACACAGTAATAATTAATAGCACCAACCAAAACCAGGCATTCAACTTAACCGGCAACATGGTTTATTCGTTGTTCGAAGATCAGAACGGGAAAATATGGGCCGGAACCACCAACGGACTAAACTGCATCGATCCACAAACCCTGAAAGTGGAACAATACACTATGGAAAACGGCCTGCCCGACCCTTACATTTCGGCTGTAACCGGCGACAATAGCGGGAATATATGGCTATCGCATAAAAGTGGCATATCGAAACTCGAAATACGTTCGGGGAATATTTCAAACTACTACATTTCGGACAACAACATACACTGGAGTTTTCTCGACGGCGCTTGTTTTAACGACTCGCTTACCAACACCATATACTTTGGAGCCCGCGAAGGCTACGTATCATTCAATCCCGTTGAAATAAAAGAATACCCCTACCCGCCTTTAATCACTCTTAAAAGTTTTTCGTTGTCGGGCAAACCACTGAAAACAGGAGAAAAAATAAACGGGAAAGTTGTACTGGAACAATCGTTGTCCCATCAAAAAAACATTGAATTAGGATATGCAAACCGCGATTTTTCTATTGAAATGGCCGCACTTCATTACGAAAACCCCGCGGAAAACAAGTATCGGTACAAACTCGACGGCTACACCGACGAATGGATTGAAACATCGCACAACGAAGCTACGTTTTTAAAAGTCCCGGCCGGCAAATACGTATTCCGGGTAAAGGCACTTTCGCCCGAAAATATTGAATCGGATGAAGTAATCTTGAACATCCGCATTCGCTCGCCATGGTACGCCACCTACTGGGCCATGATTGTCTATTTTTTAATCCTGTATGCAGCATTTTACCTGGCCTACAATATTCTGGTGACCCGTATCAAACTAAAAAACCAGCTTCGATACGAAAAAATTAACGCCGAAAAACAAGCCGAACTCAACCGCGAAAAGCTCAACTTCTTCACCAATGTATCGCACGAGCTGCGTACACCTCTTACCCTCATAACCGACCCGCTCAAGCAACTTCAGGAAAAAAATATAAGTGCCGAAAAACGCCGGTTTTACTATTCGGTTATCAATAAAAATATTGAACTGCTCAGCAGGCTGATTAATCAGCTGCTCGACTTCAGAAAAGCTGAATCGGGCAAACTGGAGGCACATGCCGAAATATGCGAAGTAGCAGGGCTGATTAACGAAAGCCTGCAATCGTTCGAGGCAAGTGCACTGGAACGCAACATCAGCCTTGAACACGAATACACATCGACTGAAAAACGACAAGCTTACCTCGACAAAGACAAGCTTCGCCAAGTGCTGTTAAATGTTTTATCGAACGCCCTGAAATACACCCCCGATGGTGGAAAAATAGGGCTCAAAGCCAGGGTTTTGAACAACAATAAGCTTGAAATAATCATTAGCGACAACGGGATTGGCATCACCTCCGAGGCTCTCGAACACATTTTTGAGCCCTTTAACAACGAAGGCGCACAACCCTTTTACGGCTCATCGTCGGGAATGGGGCTTGCCATTACCCACAATTTTGTACAAATAATGGGCGGCACCATCGAACTTACGAGTACCCCCAACAAGGGAACAGCTGCCCTCATTATTGTTCCGTTTGAGCCGGCACCCAAAACATCAGAAACCACGCCGCGCGTAAGCCCGGTTGAAATACCCACAACCGAAACCCCGGGCATCGAAGATGAACAGAAAAACGCCCTTCCCACCCTGCTTATCGTAGAAGATAACCGCGACATACAAGACTACCTGGCTATCGAATTAAAAAAAAAGTTCACTCTTTACCAAGAATTCAACGGCCACGACGGGTTGGTTAGCGCCCTTGAAAACATACCCGATGTAATCATTTCCGACATTATGATGCCGGGGATGGACGGCATTCAACTATGCCACCGTATAAAATCGGATGTAAAAACAAGTCATATACCCGTAATATTACTAACTGCCAAAACAACCGACCAGAATCGGGTTGACGGGCTTGAAACCGGTGCCGATGTATATATTTCGAAACCTTTTAGCATTGATGTACTAAAAGCACAGCTAAAAAGCATTATCACAAACCGGCAAAGGCTTCAAAAGCAGTTATCGCAAAAACAAAACCTGGAAGAAATAACAGAAGAAGCCGGCCAATTCGACCATGCGTTTATTACACAAACCATTTCCATTATTAAAGAGAACATCGAAGATTCTTCATTCAGTACCGAGCTATTGGCCGAACAGCTGGGCATAAGCCCGCGGCAACTCTACCGCAAGCTGAAAGCCATTAGCGGCAGCACCGTTTACGAATTCATACTGCGCGTTCGCATGGACGAAGCAACCCGGCTGTTATCCACATCGAAAATGAACGTATCGGAAGTAGCTTTCAAAACCGGCTACTCCGAGCCATCGAACTTTTCGCGAACCTTCAAAAAACATTTCGGATGCAACCCTTCGAAGTATGCAAAGCTGCATGAGTGATTTTCTATTTCTCCCGCAAAAAGAGTAAAAAATGAAACATCACCGGCATTGTACAATCAATACAACTTAATTACTACATCTTATATTTTGAGATAAATATGTATTTTAGCAGAACACAATCTGAAAGAATTTGAATGACTAAAGAACATCAAATAGAAGAAAAGCTAATCGAGCAGCTCAAAGAGTTGAAATACACTCATCGACCTGATATAACAGACAGGAAATCGCTCGAACAGAATTTCAAAGCCAAATTTGAAGCGTTAAACCGTGTTCGACTTTCGGAAAGTGAGTTTTTACGTTTGCGGGATGAAATCATCAATCCCGATGTTTTTGCTGCTTCAAAAATGTTGCGTGAAAGACAATATTTTCAACGAGAAGACGGTACTCCATTGCATTATACGCTGGTAAACATTAAAGATTGGTGTAAAAATGAATATGAAGTTGTAAGTCAACTTCGAATTAATACAGAAAACAGCCTTCAGCGATATGATATAATTTTATTGATTAATGGTTTACCAGTGGTTCAAATAGAATTGAAAAAATTGGATGTATCGCCACGTAAAGCCATGCAACAAATTGTTGATTATAAAAATGAACCTGGGAATGGCTATGGTAATTCGTTAATGTGTTTCATGCAGTTATTCATCGTTAGTAACCGCAGCAATACCTTCTATTTTGCCAATAACAAAAACCAGCATTTTCAATTCAATGCTGATGAACAGTTCTTGCCGATTTACAAGTTAGCAGATGAAAAGAACAACAAAATAACCCACCTTGAACCATTTACTAAAAAGTTCTTATCCAAATGCACTTTAGGTGAAATGATTAGCAAGTATATGGTGTTGGTGGAAAGCGAGCAAAAAATACTCGTGATGCGTCCTTACCAAATTTATGCTGTTAAGGCTCTTGTTGATTGTATTCACCAAAACAGAGGCAACGGGTACATCTGGCACACTACCGGAAGTGGTAAAACATTGACTTCTTTCAAAGCATCTACACTGCTAAAAGACAATCCTGATATTGAAAAATGTCTGTTTGTAGTTGACCGTAAGGACCTTGACCGACAAACCCGCGAAGAATTCAATAAATTTCAGGAAGGTAGTGTGGAAGAAAACACCAATACCGAAACTTTGGTACGGCGTTTACTTTCTACTGACTATGCCGACAAAGTTATTGTTGCTACCATTCAAAAATTGGGATTGGCTTTGGATGGCACTTACAAGAAAAACTTTAAAGAGCGGTTGGAGCCATTGAGCAACAAACGGGTAGTTTTCATTTTTGACGAGTGCCACCGTTCGCAGTTTGGCGAAAATCATAAAGCAATTAAAGAATTCTTTCCGAATGCTCAACTTTTTGGGTTTACCGGAACACCCATTTTTGATAAAAATGCAACGTATAAAATCCGTGAAGACCAATATGAAACGTACAAAACTACAGAAGCCATTTTTGAAAAACAGTTGCATGCCTACACAATAACCCATGCCATAGACGACAAAAATGTACTGCGCTTTCATATGGATTATTTCAAAGGGAAAGGCAATCAAAATCCAAAGCCCGGAGAAGCTCTTGCGCAGCAAGCGGTAGCAGAGGCAATTACTGACAAGCATAATGCTGCAACGAATCATCGGAAATTCAATGCTCTGTTTGCGACAGCTTCCATTAACAACGCCATTGAATATTATAGGCTTTTCAAAGGAATACAGCAGAAATTGATAACAGAAAATCCCGAATATAAGCCACTCAATATTGCTTGCGTGTTTTCACCACCTTCCCAATTAATTGCCAAAAATGGTGACCAGCAAAGTCAAAAAAATGCGGCAGATATTAGACAACTTCAGGAAGATTTACCCCAGGAACAAGAAGACAACAAACAAAATCCTGAAGAAAAGAAAGCAGCCTTAATGGAAATTAT
>JAQICD010000053.1 GCA_027858715.1 Prolixibacteraceae bacterium | reverse complement strand
GCACGCATTGCAACCATAGATGCAGAACTATGTACAAACTGTGGAATATGTTTCGACCACTGTCACTTTGATGCCATAAAAATCGTTGATAGTCAACACCGTGTTAATCCATTTCAGTGCGAAGGATGCCGCTTATGCGAGCGCATGTGCCCCGAAGAGGCTGTCACATCCGAAGAAAGTCTGAACAACCACTGGTATGTTTCGGATACCCGTTTCGGAAAAATGGTTCATGCAAAAATGGGACCCGGCGAAGAAAACTCGGGTAAACTGGTTGCCAAAGTACGCGAACGCTCAAAGCAAATTGCCACCGAAGAACACCTCGACTATATTGTAAACGACGGCCCCCCGGGAATTGGCTGCACTGCCATTTCATCGATAACCGGCACCAACCAGATTTTACTGGTTATTGAAGCCACCAAGTCGGGCTTGCACGATGCCAAACGTGTGGTTGAACTGGCACGAAACTTTGGTATTCCAACAGTAGCAATTATCAACAAGTACGACCTTAATGAAAACCTGTCGGACGAAATAAGCACTTACCTTAAAAGTGAAAGCATACCATTGATTGCAAAAATACCTTTCGACAGAATGATAGTTGAAGCCATGGTTCACGGGCAAACCATTGTTGAGTATTCACCTGAATCGGAAACCTCGAAGCAATTGAAAAAGGTTTGGGATGGGTTAAAATAATTATTATATTTTTCACGTACAATTAATCAGATATTGTATGCGTTCGCGTCTCAGCACCTTCGCGATTAAAAATTATTTTTGAATTTTACGATTAATAAAAACCATAATATCGCCGCTAAGCGGCTCAATTAGTTTTGTTGATTGCAAAATTATGGGCAAAACGGACACACGTTTCGTTTCGAAGGAGACAGCCATTTCGGAGCAAAACGGACACACGTTCCAGATGAAAATTGGAATTTTTAAATTTTGTCATTGCAATATACATCTCTGTACCTACACGCCTTCGCGGTTAAAGAATTATTCCAGCCGCATCGCGGCGACATTATGATAGCAACTCTCCAAAAATAAAACCAATTATTAATTTATGTTAATTTTTTAAAAAACGGGGAGGGGCAAAAATAATTATTATATTTGATGCTAATTATAATACCTAAACCTCTCTACAATGAAATTAAAACACTACGACATTCCGCTTCAAAAACTTCGAATAAATAAATATCTGTCTGTTTTTTTCATATTAATTCCCCAATATTTTATTACTACAATTTGATAAAAACCCCACAATTTTCCACCAATGAAGAAGCTTTTACCATTTATCATTATAGTAATGTGCGGTTGCAGCCAAATTGAAGTTGAAGAGAACCCCCTACTATTTTTCTGGGAAGAGATGGATAAAAAATATGTTTATTTCGAAGAGAAGAATATCAACTGGGACTCGATACGCGATATTGTGTTGCAATATAATTACCTCGATACAACAGGTCTAATAAGCGGCTTTAATGCGATGATAAAACCATTAAAAGACCGCCACGTTTGGGTATATAACGGTGAAGAGATCATGACGCATTCAATTCAAAGTTTCAATAGAATTAGATTCAACTTGAGCCATTATTCCGAAAGCAATATATTCAATAATAAATACATATACATTTCACAACTAGCGAACGATATTGTATATGTATTTCCAAAATCATTCATGACTTATTATCCTGATTTAAAAGAAACTTTAAGCTCGTATAATTTTAAAAACGGAATAATTATCGATGTTCGAAATAATTCTGGTGGAGCTCAAACTGCATTTTTAGATTTTGCCTTTAAACTATTAAAAAAATAAAATGATTAAGACAATTAACAGAGATGTATTAATTTTATTTCCAAAGAAACCATGAGGTAGCAAAGCCACTTCATGAACTGAAAGAACAGACTGTATTTATAGGTGATGACTTAGTTAGTCTATATGCCGACGATCCTTCGGCTGACGAGATACGCCTAACAGCCGACATATTATTGACCATCAACCTGATGAACTATAGCAATTGGGCGAAAATACAGGAGCGACTAGCCCAACTTAGCTCTTATCCCAATCCATACGGACATTCTATTTGTTGTTATAATTTGAAACGTAATAAAACTATCGGTAAATAATTTTATCGAAAAACATATCGTTGCCAATTTTTATTTTCACATAATAAACACCTGTATTCAGGGTAACAGGATTCCAAATAACGTTATGCTCGCCGGATTCTCTGTATTCGTTAATCAAAGTATCGATCAACATACCATTCTCAGTGTAAATATCAACACTCACCAACGATGCTTGTGATAAGACAAATGAAACAAAAGCCTGCTTTGAAAATGGATTGGGATAAACAGAAAACCGAAAATCACGAGCTTTATTTGTTTGCTTACCCGACGATAAAGGATCTTCGACACTGAAATGATAAGTTAAAGATGCTCTTTTCATACTGCTGTCGATATCGGCAACAAGCAAAAGCTCATGGTTGCCGGCTTCGCTTATAAAAATCTCCCATTTGTAAGGCGGCTTCATCACTTTACTTACAGTTATACCATCAAGCAGCAACTCCAAATAATTGAATGTATCGGCCGACGGATCGACTAACGCTTCAAAAATATATGTAGAATCTTTAGTCAGCAATGGCCAAGCGTCGGGTTCCGAAATATCAATTCCAGGTAAGTATTTCAGCATATAATCGAGATTCCATTCGTTTTCGTTAAACGCACAATATACTTCCTCGTGAGTTGGAAAACCACCAACTTCGGCTTCGCTATCTATAATCTTTCCCTCGCCGGCAAGCATCTCATTAACAATACGGGTATCAATCTCGTCTCTGCTCCAAGGTTGGACGCCGGCATTTTCAACAACATATTGTTGAACATCAGTTGCAGATCTAACGCTTATATTTTCATTCCAGGCTGACTTTACCGGTGTAAGCAAATAGCCTTTTCCCTTATGCTCATTAAAAAGAAGTTCTCTTTGTTTTTCGGTAATATTATCCTCCATATAGACAAAACATGGGCCTCTGCCTACATTTAGCAAAGTAACAGAAGAGTTTGTATTTGGGCCATGGCGAAAATAATTACCCACCAACGACAAATAGCCAACCTGGTGTTCATGCCCCAGCCATTCGCTTTCGTTAAGCACAAAGCCAATAGCTGCCGATCCCGGATTGTAAATATAGTTGTTTACCACTGCCCCCCTTGCTCCGCCTTTAAACAAAGGATTTCTATCCTTATTACATGAATAAAGATTATTGAGTACTGCAATGTTTGTAGCATTATCGTGAATTAAAGTACCTTTCGAATGCTCTCCTTTCGAATGTGTTGACTCGCTCAAAGCCTCAGCAATAATGCAGTTGCTGATGGTTACATCGTGCGAAGTATTCATTCGCCAGTCGTCGGGTGTTGTTCCATTAAAGCGACTGCCCGATACCGAGCAATTCTCGTCAACCGCCCAGCTAAACGAGCAATGGTCGATTACTACATTGTATGCCCCAACGGTTGAAAGTGCATCAGGCTCCCAGCTGCCCGATTCGTGCCCTTCGCTGCCTGATCGAATTCGAATATGCTGAAGAATTACATCGTTCGCATGAATATACACCCCACCGTTTACCAGTGTGATGCCTTTCCCCGGTGCCGTTTGCCCGGCAACCGTTACAAACGGATTTTTAATACTAATGGACGACCCCTCCAGATCAACAACTCCACCTACGTCGAATACCACGATACGAGCACCAGATGCTTTAACAGCTGCTGCAAACGAACCACTACCACTGGCATTCAGGTTTGTAACACGAATAATCTTTCCTCCTTTACCTCCAGGAGTGTATGCTGCCCATCCTTCTATCCCGTAATTTGCAATTACTTGAGCATGCATATTAAAACCTGCTCCTAAAAATAAAAAAAGAAAGGATAAATAACGAAATGTACGACAAACGCCAATAATATTACTTTTCATAACAATTGTCGGTTTAGATTTATAGTTTAACCAGCAACAAATATGAAGATTTTTACTCCATTTATAGCGGAACTTACTACAAGAAAACGAGGATTTATAGGGGTAAACTCCAATATTTTTCCTAGTTCTGTAGCTACACTTTCATAATGTCCTCTATTTTAAGATTAAACATCTTGGTCATTTCAA
>JAQICD010000034.1 GCA_027858715.1 Prolixibacteraceae bacterium | reverse complement strand
GGATTAGCTCCAATGAGCAATGTCATGGTGCCGGCAATATCGCCCATTATCGGGCGATCGATATTATCGTAACCAAAAACAGCTGTTACTTTCGTGCCTTTGTCTTTCTCCGATTCTACATGAAATGAACCACCGCTTTGTTCGGCATTTTGTTTAAAAAGCGACAAGCCCAACCCCACTTTCCGGGTGGTGCGGGTGGTGTAAAAAGGGTCTTCAACCTGCTTTAACTGCTCTTCGTCAATGCCACAACCGTTATCGTTTATTTCTACAACATACCGGTTTTTCGACACCTGCTCAACCACATCAACAATAATCTCAGTGGCACCGGCAGTGATAGAGTTCTGCACGATATCGAGAATATGCAACGATATTTCCTTCATTTTCTTCATTTATAAAACAGTTACCCTGCGGCCATTTACATCTGCCAGCGCCATTTTTATCTCGCCAAACGATGGCTCGTTCATCTCGAATACTGAATACCCTGCCCCAATTTGTTCGGGGTGATGGGCATCGGAACTGCGGATAAACCGGGCTCCGGCAGGCACTTTTTTGCTTGTCTTCCATTGGCTAACATCAGCATGGGCCGACAGCTCAAAAGCATCGGGATGAAAACCTTCAGGCATAATTCCAAGCTGCCCAAACAATCCGTTATGCATCCGGTCGATATGCGCCGGTATTACAATACCGTTTAATCGCCGCACTTCGCGTTCAACCTCCGAAAGCCCTGCATCGAGCGCATTAATCAACAACGGTTCCACTTCTTCAACTATCATTTCATCTTCGTTCACCACCACCTGTTCACCAAACAGTTCGGGTTTGTTCTTCACTTTAATCAAATGATTATCCAGAAAAACCTGAAACGCCTCAAGCTGCTCTGCGGTTTCAAAAAACGTCAAACAGTGCACTTCTTCGGCGGTATTAACCTCGGCACCGCAAAACACGAACAATCCTTTTTCTCCAGCAATCTTTTTCACCAGGGGCGCCTGTTTGGTACTGTTGTGGTCGGCTATGCCAATAATATCAAGACCCGCAGTCAGTGCCGCATCAACAATATTCTCCGGGCTCATCTCCAGGCTTCCGCATGGCGACAAGAGGGTGTGAACATGTAAATCGACCTTGTAGGTGTTCATTCGTTCTATGTTTCTATTTATTGTCAGGCCATTTGTAAGTCAAAATCCCCTTTTGTTAATTTTATTTTGTTATGAGATAATGATTCTAAAGTCTTTTTAATATGAAATGCTTTGTCTTGTTTGATGAATGTTGGAATCAAGTCTTCAAGTTTAATCTTAAAAAGTCTATTAATAATTATCAAATCTTCCTTTGAAAATGGTCTCAATCCATTGGTAAGTTCTGACATATATCCTTTTCGATGTCCTAAGATTTTTGCCAAATCACTTTGAGTTAATCCTGCCTCTTTCAGTTTGGATTTAATCAACATCTTTCTTCTTTGGTAGAAGTCATTTTCTGCTTGCACCAGGGCTTCTGCTAAATCACTTTCTTTTATTTGATTATCTGTAACTGTTTTATCATCTGCCCAGTTATTTTGTTCATAATCCTTAATCAGGCTGCGCAAATGATTACGGATTGGCTTATATGATTCATCTTGTTTCTCAAGAACTCGTAGTTTTAAAAATAATAAAGATGCTTTTTCATAGTCCAACTCACTCGTTAGTGAGGTTAATCTCTGTATATTTTGAATCGAAAATTTATCCATAGTTAAATCATTTTTTGATTTCGCAACCACTTTTCAATTGTATTTTTATTTCCTTTGAAAGTCTTATTGTACTCATCGTGTGAACCAGTCCAGATAATAGTTGCTTCATCATCCTCAAGGACAATCAGAATCATTGTGCGATGAACATTTATATCAAAAAAGTAAAATCCATCGCTATGCACACAATCTGCATCAGGACGGGATTCTTTCACATCTGTCTTTTTTGTCCATTGAGCATTTTCAATATCTGAAATCAACTTATCAATAGCAGCAATCAATTTCTTATTGCCTCGATTTTTACGTTTAAGTTTTATCAGCTTATTTTTCCGTAATAACTCCAAATTTTGTTTTATTTTGAATACAAAGATAAACAATAGTTTCACCTATCGTAGAACTTTATCAATTTTATACCACATAGCTGAATTACTATTTTTTGCTATCATTATTAACAAATGGAATAACTGTGACCGGGTATCCACCCAGCAATCCAACTTTCCAACATTCCAAT
>JAQICD010000275.1 GCA_027858715.1 Prolixibacteraceae bacterium | reverse complement strand
ATTATTGGTTTGGTACTGGGTTACCTTATTTTTGGCAGAATGGCTGGTGAATATGTTAAGCTGAATGCTATTTTTAGCCAATCAGAAAACGTACTTGAATCAATAGGAAGAAATATTGCTGGTTTGGAACAAATGCGCCAGAATATCCTTATCTCCGTAGGAGTAGGAGGAGTTGTGGGATTGATATTATCTTTGATTCGTCGGAAATAAGTAGTGATGTATAATTTAATTATACTATTTAAGCTGTGTTGCTCTTTGCTGAGGACACAGTTTTTTTTATGTTTTAATTTGTTGAATTTAAATATGTTTAATGATATTAAAAAATTAGAGAAATTAAAATTTTAGCATAATTTTAAGCCTTTAAACATTAACTAATTTTTCAACTATGAGACGAATGAAACTTTTTATTTTCTTCCTTTTAATTACAAGTGTATTTTGTTTTACGGCTTGTAAGCAAAAGACCCACACAACCCAAGAGCCAGTTGTTAAAACCTCTTCGGGCGATGTGGCTGGCAGTTTTAACGAAAGTGTGTATGCCTTTAAGGGGATACCCTATGCCAGGGCCGAACGATTCATGCCGCCACAGGCTCCTGATGCCTGGGATGGAGTTCTCGAATGTAAGGACTTTGGGCCGGTTGCCAAACAAGTTGTGCCCTGGTATCCCGATTCCGTTCAAAATGAGAAAGAACTCTTCAGTGTAAATGTTTGGACGCAGGGAATTAATGATGGCAAAAAGCGTCCGGTAATGCTTTGGTTGCATGGCGGTGGTTTTCACGTTGGTGCCAGCAACGATCCAATGACCTATGGTGAATCGTTGGCAAAGAAAGGTGATGTAGTGTTCGTATCGGTAAATCACAGGTTGAATATTCTTGGCTTTCTCGATTTGTCGGCATGTGGCGAAAAATATGACCAATCGGCTAATGTTGGAATGCTCGACATTGTGAAAGCCCTTGAATGGGTACAAAAGAACATTGCGAATTTTGGAGGCAATCCATCCGATGTAACCATTGTGGGCGAATCGGGAGGCGGCGGAAAAGTTGGAACGCTTATGTGTATGCCTGTCGCAAAAGGTTTGTTCCACAAAGCAATTATTCAAAGTGGAACCCTCATAAACAAAATGACAAAAGAGAAATCGCAAGCACTTGGTTTAGCCGTCCTCGAAAGATTAGGACTTACACCCGATGAAGTTGAAAAACTGGATACAATTCCTTACCTCGATCTTGTAGAAGCAGGCAATGATGCAATAGCCAAAATTTCAGGCCCTCGTAAGCCTGGATCGTCAGCTATGTTTGGTTTTGCACCTTCGGCCGATGGTGTTGTTTTGCTACAGCAACCTTTTAGTCCAGGATTTGCCGATATTTCGTATGACATACCCCTTATGATGGGGTCCACCCTGAACGAGATGATGCCTACATTTTATGGGGAAAAAGATCTGACTTTGGAGCAGGCTAAAGAACGCCTGGCAAAAGAATATGGTGAAAATACCGACAAATACATTGAGCTTTTCGCGGAGGCTTATCCCGATTATACACCACAGGATCTTCTTTCGATTGATAAAGTTTTCAGGCCATACACCATACGTACTGCCGATGCAAGGGCTGTAGCGTCGAGCGCTCCATTGTATGCTTATTTCCTGGCATGGAAAAGTGGTGTAGATAATGCATCGAAAGGTTCATTTCATGGTTTGGACATTCCTTTAGCATTTAATACAGTTGACCTGCGGCCCGACTGGACCGGCAATACCGAAGAAGCATGGGAAATGGCCGACAAAATGAGTTCAGCTTGGATAAACTTTATAAAAACAGGTAACCCGAATGTTGAGGGTGTACTGCCGGAGTGGGAAACTTATACTGCTGAAAACGGAGCAACAATGTATTTCGATAACGAATGCAGGATTGTAAATAATCACGACAGGGAACTGATGAATTTAATTCTGCCTCTTGAATAGTCGTTGAATAGTTGTGGTATTCTCTATGATTTTTGAATACACCCGGCGAAACTGTTTGAATAATTAGTGGCAGGCAATGTGGCAAATATCAACGATAATAACAAGCTCAAATGTTGTAGTGGTTTGATATAAAAAATGCTACACAGCCTGTCACTAATTATTCTATTCTTTAAATAAAAGATAACTATGCTCTACCTCGAAAATATACCTCATGAAAGGTTAACCAACTTTGTTAAATGTTACTGGTTTTCTGATACGCAAGAATCGGAAGGTGAATATACCATTTTGCCTGATGGTTATTTCGACTTGATTTACCGCTTTGTTGGCGAAAAACACCAACGAACATTTTTAACCGGAACGTGGGTCAAGCCCATCGATGTGCCTTACGAAAAACATACCCGCTATTTCGGGGTGCGTTTTAAGTTGCTGGCTTCTGAATATATTTTTAATATTCCCATTCAAACCATTATTGATACCTCGTTAGATCTTTCACCCGGTTACTGGACAGAGGGACAAGATATTTTTACTTCGTTCGGTGTGTTTTCGGCACGCATGCAAAAAGTGATCGATAAAATAATACCGGGGATTGGTTTGGTTGATTCACGTAAATTCAGGTTGTTTCAAATATTGTACGAGTGTCAAGGCAATATCAGCGTTCGTGAGTTATCAGAAAAAGTGGGGTGGAGCAGTCGCCAGATCAACCGGTGGTTCAACAGTCAGTTTGGCCTGTCGATGAAAACTTTTACTAACATACTGAAATGCCATGCAGCCTACCAAAGCATTGCGCAGGGAGAGCTGAAACCGGTGGGTAATTATCACGACCAGTCGCACTTTATAAAAGAGGTGAAGCGTTTTACGGGCACCACTCCAAAAATTTTGCACGAAAACAAAAACGTCCGATTTTTACAATTATCGACCCGTGGGAAAAAATAGCTTTGTTGTTAAATAAAAACACAGCGACACAGAGAATAAAATTTAAGATTGATTTAAAATTTAATATCCCTTCTCTCTGTGTGATACTCGGCAGTCTCTGTGGTTAAAAAATGAAAAATGAAAAAAATGACACCCAATCTGGCGGTAACCAACGTATCGGAAACCGTCAAGTATTATCAAAACCACCTGGGCTTTTCCCTTACGGTGGCAGTGCCCGAATCGCAAAATGGCGTTGACCAGCAACTGGTGGAAGGCAAAGCCTACGCATTTGCCATGATGAAAAACGGTAATGTAGAGTTGATGTTTCAACGCACCGATAGCTTTATTCACGATATAGAAGTTGCCGGAAATGACATCCCTGTTGGTGCATCGGTTTCGTTTTATATCGAAGTTGAAGGTCTGGCTGAACTTCACGACAAATTAACGGCAAATGGATTGAAGGTGACTGATATCAAAACAACATGGTACGGTGCCAATGAGTTTTATATGAATGACCTGAACAATTATATTCTGGGATTTAGTGAGAAAAAATGAAACACGGCGACACAGAGAAATTAAGCTCTGTTTTCTCTGTTTATTTCTCCGCTTCCTCTGCGGTTAAAAAGAAATGTTTATGCAAAGCAAACCAAAATTCGTATGTCCGCTACTGGTAGTGGCCGACATGCAACGTGCCCGTAATTTTTATGAAGCGGTGTTAGACCAAAAAGTGATTATCGACTTTGGCGAGAA
>JAQICD010000206.1 GCA_027858715.1 Prolixibacteraceae bacterium | reverse complement strand
ATAATCGCTGCTAAGTGCAAACAAGTCTTTTATTTTTTGATGAAAACGTTTTTCCGATGCACGAATATCCCTTATCCGTTCCAATAATTCATCGAAATAGTCGGGTCTGCCGTCTGGATTTTTTAAACGTTCATCATCCATCACGAACCCTTTTACCATATATTCTTTCAGATTTTCATTAGCCCAAATCCTGAATTGTGTGCCACGCTTACTTCGAACCCGAAAACCGATTGCCAAAATCATATCAAGCGAGTAGAAAGTAACATTATATTCTTTGCCATCGGCAGCAGTTGTTAAGTAATCCTTAATAACTGATTCTTGCTCTAACTCTCCGTCTTTCAGTATGTTTGATATGTGCATGCTTATGTTTGGAACAGAGGTGGCAAATAGTTCGGCAAGCTGGTTTTGATTCATCCAGATATAACCGTCTTTCGCATATAGTGCTACCGATGCTTTGCCATCAGCAGTTTTATAAATGATTATATTTTGCTTGTTGTTTTCCATTAAATTGGTTTTTGTCAAACAATAAAAATAGTCATTTTTTCTAGTTATGCTTGAGATAAAACGTCTCTTTTCAATTTAAGATTATGTGTCAACCTACTTGTATTATAATGTGTTGGTTTGTAATAGTTTTTTGACTGTTTTTCAAATCGCCATTGTTTGGAATGCAGTCATTTTCACTTGGCGTTAACGTTGGTGTAAGTTTTGAAGCGGATTTGCGTGTGATTCTCTGTCCGCATACGGACGAGATAATGAGCGGAAAACCGTTGCTGGCATACCACCGCTACCGCTTTTAAATTTACACATTGTTGGGGTTGTATTTTATATTCTTTGCTAAAATTTTTTGTAAACTGAAAAATAGCCAGCAATAAATCATAAGTTGCTTTATAAACTGGCAATTCATTGTAATATGCCATTTTAAAAAAAATCGGACGCTTCGCGGTAAATTATCAAATAACTTAACTTTCGCAAGTTCTGTTAGCCCGCTTGCGGTAGGCTTTTGAATTTTAAGTATTTTGTAAGCTGCTCATTTTCAGAGAATAAATTTTCCATTAACAATTCAGTTTCTATGTTGAAAATTTCGGACAATTCTGCTGTTATTTCAATGATAATAAACCATATCTGTTCAGATATGGTAAGTTTGAGCGAATCTTTCTGTGATGCTCGAAACAGTTCGCCTAATGTCTCGTAATCATTAAAGCGTTTTACAACCGACAACAGGTTGTATTGTAGCATACAAAGCGTTGTGGCTGCAATTTGAGCATCGAAATCTTGTGCTTGACATTTGCCCAAGCCAAGGTGTTGCTTGCTTTCTTTAAAAAACACTTCTACAGACCAGCGGGTAGAATATATCCTGTATGCTTGTTCGAAAGACAGTTCGGTATTAGTTGTTACCATCCCGCTCCAGTTGCCCTTTTTAGATGCTTTGCAGAAATATAGCTTTACCTGTATGCCTTTGAAATCAACGATTGTTTCAGCGTAATAATATCCAAGCAGTTTTGAGCGTTTGGTCATTTTCTTGCGGCGTAGCAAATCAATTGTTTCTTTGGCAGTTAGACTTTTATCAAATACCCCATATCGTGTTTCTCCCATTCTTATCATACCAATAAAATGACAACCAATACGCCGTGTAACAATAAACCTGATTAACTCAAAGCAGGTAAACCAACTGTCGGTGAGTACATAATCAAAGCGAATGCCTTTTGCGATAGCAAGGCGTATCATCTTAATCATGGATTCTATCTTGCTTAAAAAGTAGTCGTTTACACGCTCATTGCCTTTGCTTGATTTATGCCGTTTTTTGCTGAAGCGCTTTTTACTCTGAGAAGGAGTTAATCCATAAGGTTTGTTTTTGTTTTTACCTTTTTCGCCATGCAGGCTAAAGTCCAAGGAAAAGAAACTTTTCCCATCATGGTAACCCATGAAAAGTCCTTTAAACCCGAGATTTACTGTCTGGGTTACGTGCGAAAAAATTTTGCCGATCAGTTCAATTTTACGACCAGTTTTTTGCAAATCAGTATCGTCAACAATCAAACAGCGCGGGACGGAATTACCTATTTCGCTATTATTCTGTATTTTACGAATTAATTGCATATTCAAACTATACGCCAGGTTACGCCAGTCTATCGAAGAATCGTTCATTAAGCGGTAGAAAATATCTTTACCACATGAAAGAAAGCGATATAGACCAGAATCTTCAAAATGCCACGAAGTCTTGATCTCGAAAAAAGGGAACAACAATAACAACGCAAGTTTACTCTGATTGCTATACTTGAGATTGTTGGCTTGCGAAAATCCAAATCTTTTGTCCGAAAATGTCAAAGAACGTATGAAACTAAAAATTGTCTCCATTGCTTTTTCACTTGAAGTAAAAAAGCTATTTATCTCTGAAAATAATACTGTATCTTTGTGTTGCAGCATAATCTTTTGGAATTATTTTACAACTTAAAAATACTGAATATCAGAATCATAACTAAATTTTCATGCTGCTTTTTTGTTGCAAATCAGCAAGTTATTTAACTTGCGAAAGTTGAGTCAAATAATAAAATAGTCAAATTAATTAATCTCTGACACAACGCACTGAGAAACCGCGATTCTTATTGGTATAGTGACGGTAGACATCCTCGTAACTGTAGCTCAATAGCCGGTACACTGCGAAACTACTATTGGGCGCAGTAGACGACCAGAAATAAGCTAAGTCGCCCTCATATTCGAAAGAACCATCGCGGTAACGGTAACCCCCGGGAAGGGCTGTAAAACCATAATCATCAGTTCCATTACCATTATTAGACCAACCGCTGGTAGCTTTTAGTTTAGTACCTTCATTTGTTTCACGATGACCAGTATTATATGCATCGCTTTGGCTCATACCAATGGCCATTTCTAATTGTTTCCATTCATCATCACTTGGCAAATGCCAACCACTCGGGCATACATCTTTTGCTGTTTCCCATTCGTATAATCTACCATAAGTTGATGCATTGCTTGAATTATTATCATAAACCCAACTGCCGCTTGATGTTTCGTAATTCAGGTTTTCGGCCATCCATACTTGAGTGCCAATTTGAACAGTTTTATAGGTTTTTCCATCACGTGAGTCAGTAAATGTTCCTGTCACTATGGTTATGTAATTGGTCTTGGTTTCTGTATCAGAACCATAACTATTAGTAGCTGTCAATGAAACAGTATAATTGCCAATTGATAAATATGTATAAGTTGGATTTTGTGAAGTTGATGTGCCACCGTCCCCAAAGCCCCACTCCCAACTTGTTGGATTGTTAGTTGATACATCCGTAAATTGAATTTGAGAACCCACATCAATTTTTGTGGTATCAGCAGAAAATTCTGCAATTGGAGCTACACCAAATATCTCA
>JAQICD010000144.1 GCA_027858715.1 Prolixibacteraceae bacterium | reverse complement strand
CCAATGTCGCCACGTTTTGCATCGGCAATGATGAACATCTCAGGACATTTCGAACGAATGTATTTCACGGTTTTATCAAGACTGATTAGCCCTTGTGCCCCAAGAGATTCGTAAAATGCCAGATTCGGTTTATAAGCCACAGCAAGGTCATGAGTATGATCAATTATTTCTTTGTTAAAAGCAAAAACCGGATCGCTGGTATCGAGCAAATTGCGTGGTATCTTTTGTATGTCGGTATCAAGACCGATACATAAGAAACTTCGTTTTTGTTGTATCTGATCAAATAATTGTGCTGCGTTCATATTCTTTATGTTTACATTTTTGTGCAAAAGTAATAAATCGGAGGTAAATTAAACCCGAAGAACAGGCAATGAATAAAAGAAAGTCTGTTTTTTTTGCTAAAAACTTATTATTATTGAACTGTTTTTATTGAGCTAAATATGATGAAGCCCCGGTTTGTTAAAATATTCTTGCCAGCTTTAATATTGGTGACATTCGCCTATGCGCAGGATGTTGATCCGTTTATTGCAGAAACGATTCAGTCGATTACGGTTGAAAGTTATTCGGCACATTTCGATTCGCTTAGGGTGTCGGAGGGGCATAGCCGTAAAGTTGAAGCGGTACCGAAGCAATCTGATGATCATGATGCATGCCGAGACTATATTTATCGGCAGTTTATCAAGTTTTTTGGCGATACTGCCTGTTATTTGCATCGGTTCGATTCGTTTAAGCATAAAGGCTTAACCAATGTTATCGGGTTTAAACAGGGGGCAGACCCTTCGTTGGGTATTTGGATTGTTTGTGCCCACTACGACAGCAATAATAATTTATCGAAAGATACGGTCGATAACATTCCTGCACCAGGGGCGAATGATAATGGAACAGGACTGGCTGCTGTGCTTGAAATAGCACGTGTTGTTTCAGAACTAGAAATAGCAGCGTCGGTTTTGTTTGTAGCCTGGGATTTGGAAGAGATTTACAAATTTGGATATCCCGTTGGATCGAATAAATGGTTTAGAAAATATGTTAAACGATTTAAGTCTGGAGACATAGGTATGGTTGGTAAGGGGGGCGTTGTTGGCCTTAAAGATATCAGAGGATGTTTAAATTTTGATATGTTTGGAAAACCTCAGCCTGACGAGACCGATTCTTCAGGTTTATGGGTTTGTTATTCGAAAACGCAGCATCATGGTTTCGCACAAGATTATGCCGAAGCAATAAACGCATATTCACCCGAAGCTAATGCCGTGGTTTTTGATCGGATGAATTTGTCAGATCATTTTACCTTTGCGTCAAGGAGCATTCCTTCGGTCGAAAATCTGGAATCGGCATTTTGTAAAGATCCCTACTATCATAGCAGTATGGATCATATCCAAAACATCAATAATATTGATTATGAGTTTTCAACAAATATAACCAAAGGAGGTTGTGCTTTTTTGTTGGAAAATGTAACAATTATCAGTTCCCCAGCGCCGAAATAAATTTAATTCGAACAAGTCTTATGTCTTCAATGCTGTAATCTTCTTCGCCCAGTTCGGCAATAGCCTCTTCGATACTGCCATCTTCTGAATCGTCTTTAAAATAGTCGAAGACATCGTCTTGAGTATCGGGATCCATTACTTCGTCGATGTGATAATTGATATTGATTTTTGTTCCTGAATTAACAATTGCCTCAAGCTCGGTCAGTAAGTCTTCGAAGCCTATTCCAAGCGATTCAGCAATAATGTCAAGTGATACTTTACGGTCGATATTTTGAATAATGGTGACTTTATTTTTCGATTTATTGGCAATTGATTTAACTACCAAGTCCTGTGGGCGGTCAATATCATTTTCTTCGACATAGTTCTTTATTAAGTCAATAAAATCTTTGCCGTAACGCATTGCTTTTCCTTGACCTACACCCTGTATGTTATGAAGCTCCTCCATGGTTATTGGGTACTGAATGGACATATCGGAGAGAGATGGATCCTGGAAAATTACGAAAGGAGGCAGATTTTTTCGTAGAGCCACTTTCTTGCGTAAATCTTTCAGCATGTTGAAAAGTTGCGGATCGCCCGATCCACCTGATGGAGCTGCAGATGCTTCTTCAACTTCGCCTTCGTAATCGTGATTTTTAACCATCATGAACGATTGTGGCTTTTCGAGATACTGCATCCCTTTTTCAGTCATTTTAAGCAACCCGTAATTTTCAATGTCTTTGTTTATTAATCCGGCAATCATAGCCTGTCTGAATATGGCATGCCAGAAACGGGCATCGTGTTCTGAACCTTTTCCGAAAATATTCAGCTGGTCGTGCTTAAACGATTTGATTGCTGCATTTTGATTGCCAATTAAAATGTTGGTTATGTGCTCCATTTTGTATTTCTGGTTGACTTTTAAAATGGAGTCAAGTGCAGTAACAACATCGTTTTTAGCCTCAATTTTTTCTTTTGGGTTAAGACAGTTGTCGCACGCCTGGCAGTTTTCGGGTTTGTATATTTCGCCAAAGTAATGTAAAAGAATTTTGCGTCTGCAAACCGATGATTCGGCATACGAAACGGTATCTAAAAGAAGTTGGGTGCCAATTTCCTGCTCGGCAACAGGCTTGCCCTGCATGAATTTTTCGAGCTTTTGGATATCCTTGTAGCTGTAAAATGTAATACATTTTCCTTCACCACCGTCGCGTCCGGCACGACCAGTTTCCTGGTAATATCCTTCAAGGCTTTTGGGGATGTCGTAGTGTATCACAAAGCGTACATCAGGTTTGTCAATTCCCATTCCAAAGGCAATGGTGGCAACTATAATGTCCACTTCTTCCATCAAGAACATGTCCTGATGTTTTGAACGTGTTACCGCATCCATTCCTGCATGATAAGGCAGTGCTTTGATTCCGTTTACCTGTAAGTTTTCTGCAAGTGTTTCAACCTTTTTCCTGCTGAGGCAATAAATAATGCCTGATTTTCCTGAATTATTAGAAATGAATTTGATAATTTCAGTGGTGGGCTTAACTTTTGGTCTTATTTCATAATAGAGGTTAGGGCGGTTAAAACTCGATTTAAATATTTTTGCTTCGAGCATGCCCAGATTTTTCTGTATGTCGTGTTGCACTTTTGCTGTAGCCGTAGCTGTTAATGCCATAACCGGAGCTTCTCCTATCTCTGCCGCTATCGGTCGAATTCGCCGGTATTCAGGTCTGAAATCGTGCCCCCATTCCGAAATACAATGGGCTTCGTCAACAGCATAAAACGAAATATTTATCTGCTTAAGAAAGTCGATGTTGTCTTGCTTGGTAAGTGACTCAGGTGCAACATAAAGGAGTTTTGTTTTGCCTTCAGTTATGTCATTTTTTACTTTGTGTATGGCTGCTTTCGAAAGGGATGAGTTAAGAAAATGTGCTATCCCGTCATCTGTTCCGAAATTCCTGATGGCATCTACCTGGTTTTTCATAAGTGCTATTAGTGGAGATATAACTATTGCTGTTCCTTCGAGCAGCAGAGCTGGTAGCTGGTAACACAATGATTTACCTCCTCCGGTTGGCATTAAAACAAATGTATCATTGCCATCCATTATGCTTTTGATTACCAGTTTCTGGTCTCCTTTAAAGCGGTCAAAACCGAAAAGCTTTTGAAGTTGTTCGGTTAAATTCTGACTATTTCCCATTATTAATTTTTTACTCCCAATCTGTTATTGCTATTTTTATAAAATATCTGAACGAAACACTAAGGTAACAAATAATACAAATCTGAAAAATTGATTTCAAAATATTTAACACTATATTTAAATTTTTTTTAATAGTTATTTGTTTCTTTTGTGAAATATAAATGGAGGTTCTCATGTTGTTTATTCGTGTTAATTACAGCTTAGTGTGTATATTTGTCGCTTTTTAATTTTGACTGATGACCGAAAAGAAGAAAAAACATTCGACAAATGAAGAGCTGACCTTTATTGAACATCTTGAAGAGTTGAGATGGCATATTGTTAGAGCTGTTGCCGGCGTTTTTATTTTTATGTTAATTGCATTTCTTAGTCGTGATTTTATTTTTAATGAAGTAATTCTTAAGCCTAAAAGTCCGAGTTTTCCAACCAATATTTTATTTGCCAACATCAGCAATTGGGTTAACAGTATTTTCAACACCGAAACAACAGCTTTGGCCATTAACAGCAGTCCGCTCAATATTGTAAATATCGATATGGCTGGTCAGTTTTTATCTCATATAAAAGTGTCGTTGGTGGCTGGAATAATTGTTTCGAGTCCTTACATTATATGGGAAATTTGGCGTTTTATTAAGCCTGCGTTAAAGCAAAGTGAATTGCGTTATGCGCGGGGCGGTGTTTTTTTCACATCAGTACTTTTTCTGGCTGGAGTTCTTTTTGGATATTACTTAATTGCGCCACTTTCAATACATTTTTTGAGCACGTACAATGTGAGCCAGGAAATTGAAAATACCATCAAGCTGAATTCGTATATTGGTACTTTAACTTCGGTTACTTTTGCTTCGGGCATAATATTTGAATTGCCTGTAGCAACATTGTTTTTGAGTCGGATTGGGCTTTTAACACCCGATTTCATGCGTAAATACCGGAAACATGCATATGTGTTGTTGCTTGTTTTGAGTGCGATAATAACTCCGCCCGATGTTTTTAGCCAGATTTTAGTTTGTGTTCCGTTAGTTGTTTTGTATGAAATAAGCATTTTTATTTCGCGTTATGAACTACGAAGACAGAAACAGGTATTTGACGAGACTGATCGTTAAGCCATGGAGTGATAAAATACCTGACAAAACAGTTTTGCAACAAGGTAGAAATACAATAATTATAAGAAGAATGAAATTAAGAGCAGAAAATATTGAGAAACGGTATCGGAAACGCACTGTTGTAAAAGGCGTTTCAATTGAGTTAAATCAGGGTGAAATAGTTGGACTTCTTGGCCCGAACGGTGCCGGTAAAACTACATCGTTCTATATGATAGTAGGTCTGGTGCAACCTAATAGGGGGCGTATTTATCTTGAAGATGATGACATTACAAACCTGCCGGTTTACCGGCGTGCGCAAAAAGGAATAGGCTACCTGGCCCAGGAAGCTTCGGTTTTCAGGCATCTCAGTGTTGAAGACAATATTCGTGCAATACTCGAAATGTCGGATATGCCAAAAGATGAACAAAAAGATAAACTTGAAACGCTGATACAGGAGTTTGGCCTTCAAAAAGTTCGCAAAAGCAAAGGTATTCAGCTGTCGGGAGGAGAGCGTCGTCGTACCGAAATTGCACGGGCGTTGGCAATAAACCCGAAATTCATTCTTCTTGATGAACCTTTTGCCGGGGTCGATCCTATTGCTGTTGAAGACATTCAGAGTATCGTTTATCACCTGAAAGACAAGAATATTGGCATTCTAATTACCGATCATAACGTGCACGAAACACTTGCCATTACCGATCGTTCGTATTTGTTGTTCGAGGGATCTATACTAAAAGCAGGATCTGCCGAAGAGCTTGCGGCCGATGAAATGGTCAGGAAAGTATATTTGGGACAAAATTTTGAGCTGCGCAAAAAACGTGAGAAGTTTGATCATTAAGCCCACATAATTCTTATAAATTGTATTATTTAAAAAATAGTTTTATATTTGCGCCGCAATTTGCGGGCGTGGCGGAATTGGTAGACGCGCTAGACTTAGGATCTAGTGTCTATGACGTGGGGGTTCGAGTCCCTTCGCCCGCACTAACAAGGCCAAACCGTTTGGAGCCACTATGGATCCGAACGGTTTTGAATTTAATATAAAAGGGAGTTATCTTCCGGTTAAAATCAGTATAAATTTAAGTTTCTAATTACATGAACATTACCAGGGAAAATATCGATGAATTAAACGGGATAATTCGCGTTTCAATCGAAAAGGCTGATTATGAAGCTAAAGTAGAAGATGTGTTAAGCGATTACAGAAAAAAAGCAAACATGCCTGGGTTCAGACCCGGTAAAGTGCCAATGGGTCTTGTTAGAAAAATGTATGGTAAAGCGGCACTTATCGACGAAATTAATAAAATCTTAACACACGAGCTTTCGAAATACCTGGTTGATGAAAAACTCGATATTTTGGGAGAACCTCTTCCGAATGAAGAACAGCAAAAAGAAATTGACTGGGATAAGGATACTGATTTTGAATTTGTATTTGATATCGGTTTTGCTCCCGAAGTGAAAATATCACTCGACAAAAGAAGCAAATACACTCAATACAAAATTGAAATTACCGACGAGCTGATTGACGAACATATTAAATCGTACACTAATCGTTTTGGCGAATCGAAAGATACTGACGTTGTTGATGCCGAAAGTGTTGTTCGTGGCAACCTTGTTCAGCTCAATGCCGATGGCAACGAGCTTGAAGGTGGAAAGCAAGTTGAAATGGCTATGTTGTCGGTTGACGTTATCAAAGATGACGAGATTAAAAAATCGTTTGTTGGTAAGAAAAAAGGCGACGAGGTAGTGTTCGATATAAAGAAAGCTTATCCAAACGATACCGAAATTAGTTATTTGTTGAATATCGAAAAAGAAGAGGCTGCTATAATTGAGGGTAACTTTAAAATTAGTATTGTCGAAATACAAAAATTCCACGAAGCGGAAATTGATGAAGAGTTTTTCAAAAAAGTTTATGGCGATGAAACTTACATAAAAGATGAAAAAGCCTTCCGCGAAGCCGTTACCAAAGAAATCGAGGAAGCATATAAACCCGCTGTTGCTTATAAATTCTCACTAGATGCACGCGACATGCTTGTTTCAAAATCAAAAATGGATTTTCCTGAAGACTTTCTGAAAAGATGGTTGAGAGTAACCAATAAAGATTTGACCGACGAGCAAATTGAAAATGATTTTGGACATTTCATCGAAGATTTGAAATGGCAAATTATTAAAGAGAATATTGGCAAAGAAAACGAAATTAAAGTTGATGAATCGGAAGTAACTCAGCTTGCACGTGAAATTGCAGCAGCGCAGTTCCGTCAGTATGGAATGTTTAATGTGTCAGAAGAACATCTCGACGGTTTTGCACAACAAATGCTTTCTAAAGAAGAAGACCGTAACAGACTATACAATAAAAAGGTGGAAGACAAGATTATGGATGTTGTTAAATCGAAGGTGAATGTTGAAGAACAATCTGTTTCGAAAGAAGAATTTGACAAGATGCTCGAAAAATAAAGAATAAAAAATATGTAACAAATAAGCCGGGCAAATCGCCCGGCTTATTTGTTACTGTTATTTCGCAATATGTAGCTGTCGCCGGTTGTAACGAAACAATTAATTTTTCTACCTTTGTAAACTGAAAGTATATGGTATTTTGTTAATTTTCACCGCATAATATAAAATATAGAAATTAGATATGGATCATAAAAACGAATTTCAGAAATATGCTACCGACCACATGGGTATTAGCAGCTTAACACTCGATAAATATGTTTCGTCGGCCTATGGAAGTTATATATCGCCAACTATTATTGAAGAGCGCCAGTTGAATATTGCCACTATGGATGTTTTCTCAAGACTGATGATGGATCGCATCATCTTTTTAGGGGTTCCTATCGACGATTATGTAGCCAATATTATTCAGGCTCAGCTGCTTTTTCTCGATTCAACAGATCCCGGAAAAGATATTCAAATTTATTTTAATACACCGGGAGGCTCTGTTCATGCCGGTCTGGGTATTTACGATACAATGCAGTTTATTACCTCCGATGTGTCAACAATATGTACAGGAATGGCTGCATCAATGGGTGCTGTTTTGCTGACTGCCGGGGCTCCCGGTAAGCGTTCGGCGCTTACTCACTCGCGGGTGATGATACACCAGCCAATGGGTGGTGCACAAGGTCAGGCAAGCGATATCGAAATAACTGCCCGTGAAATTATGAAACTTAAAAAGGAATTGTACGAGATAATTGCCAAGCACTCGGGTAAACCTTATAAAACAGTTGAAAAGGATTCGGATCGCGATTACTGGATGACTGCCGATGAGGCTCATAAATATGGTATGATTGACCAGGTTTTAACACGCAATAATAAATAGGAAAGGAACTAAATGGATAAGTGTTCGTTTTGTGGTAGAAAGAAAAATGAGGTAGATTTATTGATTGCCGGAATGGACGGCCATATCTGCGACCGATGCATTGAACAGGCACATGCAATTGTTGAGGAGGAGCTGAAAAGCAAAGGTTCTTTCGATTTAAAATCGATTGAGTTATTGAAGCCTGACCAGATTAAGCATTTTCTCGACAAATATGTAATTGGACAGGATCATGCAAAAAAAATATTATCGGTAGCAGTGTACAACCATTATAAAAGGCTGGGGCAGGTAATTACCGATGATGAAACCGAAATTGAAAAATCGAATATTATTCTGGTAGGCCCTACCGGTACAGGGAAAACGCTGTTGGCTCGTACTATTGCGCGTATGTTGCACGTGCCCTTTACCATTGTTGATGCAACTGTGCTTACCGAAGCCGGATATGTGGGCGAAGATATTGAAAGTTTGTTGACTCGCTTATTACAAGCGGCCGATTACAATGTTGAAGCAGCCGAAAAAGGGATTGTTTTTGTTGATGAGATAGATAAAATCGCTCGAAAAGGAGATAATCCCTCGATAACACGCGATGTTTCGGGAGAGGGCGTACAGCAAGGATTGTTGAAGTTGCTCGAAGGTTCGGTGGTTAATGTTCCGCCACAGGGTGGACGTAAACATCCCGAGCAAAAAATGATTCCTGTAAATACGAAAAATATACTATTTATCTGTGGTGGAGCGTTCGACGGCATTGAACGAAAAATTTCGCAACGGATGAATACACAGGTGGTTGGATTTAATGCTGTTAAGCACACCGCATCAATCGATCGTGAAAACATCATGCAGTACATTGCTCCAATGGATCTTAAATCGTTTGGACTAATTCCTGAAATTATCGGACGTTTGCCGGTTTTAACTTATCTTGATCCACTCGATCCTTCAACCTTGCGCCGAATATTAACAGAGCCTAAAAATGCAATCGTTAAGCAGTATATTAAGTTGTTTGAGCTTGATGGTATTGAACTTAAATTTTCGGACGATGCATTGGATTATATTGTAAAAGTTGCTGTTGAATATAAACTGGGAGCACGCGGACTTCGATCAATTTGTGAAACTATTATGACTGACGCAATGTTTGAAATGCCTTCGAATGGTAAAAAGACATTTAAAGTTAACGAAGAATATGCCCGCGAAAAAGTTGAAAAATCGGGAATGTCGCTTCTGAAAGCAAGTTAATTGTTTATGACAAAAGATATTCAAGCAGAACTAAAAAAACGGGTGCTAGTCCTCGATGGAGCCATGGGCTCAATGATTCAGACATACAATTTAAGCGAAGCCGATTTTAGGGGAGTGCAATTTAAAGATGTATCGACCGATTTGAAAGGAAATAACGATTTGCTTTCGATTACGCGTCCCGATGTTATTGCTGAAATTCATGCGCAATACATCGAGGCTGGTGCCGATATTATTGAAACCAACACCTTTAATGCGACCAGTGTGTCGCAGGCCGACTATGGCTTGCAGTATGAAGCGTACGATATAAACCTTGCTGCCGCTAAAGTAGCTGTTGAGGTAGCCAAAAAATATTCAACTCCGGCAAAACCTCGTTTTGTAGCCGGCTCAATTGGTCCTACCAATAAAACATGTTCGATGAGCCCCGATGTGAATGATCCAGGTTACAGAGCCATTTCATTTAATAATCTCAAAGAAGCTTATAAAACACAAGTTGAAGGTCTTGTTGACGGTGGTGTTGATTTGCTGATGGTGGAAACTATTTTTGATACACTGAATGGAAAAGCAGCACTTATGGCCATCGACGAAGTATGTAATGGTCGTGGAATTAAAATGCCGGTGATGATTTCGGGAACCATTGTCGATGCTAGTGGTCGTACACTTTCGGGACAAACCGTAGAGGCATTTCTGAGTTCTTTGTCGCATGTGCATCCGCTTTCAATCGGTCTGAATTGTTCGCTGGGAGCAAAAGATATGCAGCCACATATCGAGGCGTTGGCAGGAAAATCACCTTTCTATATAAGTGCACACCCAAATGCTGGTATGCCAAACCAATTTGGCGAATACGATGAAACACCTGAGGTGATGTCACCACAGGTTCAGCGATTTTTTGATCATGAATCGGTAAATATTATTGGTGGCTGCTGCGGAACAACACCCGACCATATCAGGGAGTTTGCAAAACTGGCTGCTAACGCGAAACCGCATGTTGTAAACAAAACAAAACACGAAACGCATCTTAGCGGGCTCGAACCGCTATCGATTTCTAAAGCTTCAAACTTTGTGAATATTGGCGAGCGATGCAACGTGGCTGGTTCGCGTAAATTTGCACGGCTTATTCGTGAAGAAAAATACGAGGAAGCGCTCTCGATTGCCCGCGATCAAGTGGAAGGCGGTGCACAAGTGGTTGATGTGAACATGGATGATGCCATGCTCGATGCTAACAAAGAAATGGTAACATTTCTGAACCTGATAATGAGCGAGCCCGATATTTCAAGGTTGCCTATCATGATCGATTCTTCAAAATTTGATGTTATCGAAGCTGGCTTGCAGTGCTTGCAGGGCAAATCAATTGTGAACTCCATTAGCTTAAAAGAAGGCGAAGAAGTTTTCATAAAACAGGCATATACCATTTTGAAATACGGAGCTGCTGTGGTTGTTATGGCTTTCGACGAAAAAGGACAGGCTGACAGCTACCAACGGCGTACTGAAATATGCAAACGTGCTTACGATATTCTTACAAACGTAGTTGGATTTCCGCCCGAAGATATCATTTTTGATCCCAATGTGCTAACCATTGCCACTGGGATAGAAGAGCACAATAACTATGCGGTCGATTTTATCGCTGCAACTAAATGGATTAAAGAAAACCTGCCTTATGCCAAAGTAAGTGGGGGTGTTAGTAATGTATCATTCTCGTTTAGAGGCAATAATGTGGTGCGTGAGGCCATGCACTCGGTATTTCTTTATCATGCCATCAAAGCCGGCCTCGATATGGGAATTGTAAATCCTGGAATGTTGCAGATTTACGACGAAATACCCAAAGACCTGCTCGAACTTACCGAAGATATTGTACTCAACCGGCGTTCCGATGCAACTGAGCGTTTGGTCGATTATGCCGAAACGGTAAAAGATCAGGCAGGTGCTCAGGCAAAAAAAGAAGACTGGCGCGAATTACCTCCGGTGAAACGAATTGAGCATTCCTTGGTGAAAGGTATTACCGAATATATTGAAGAAGACCTCGATGAAATTCGACCCGATTATTCGCCAACATTAAATATTATTGAAGGCACGCTAATGGGTGGAATGAACATCGTAGGCGAACTTTTTGGCTCGGGGAAAATGTTTCTGCCTCAGGTGATCAAATCGGCTCGGGTGATGAAAAAGGCCGTAGCTTATTTGTTGCCGTTTATCGAATCCGAAAAAGATGCCAATGCAGCACCTACCAAACTGAAAAAAGTTCTGATGGCCACTGTGAAAGGCGATGTACACGACATTGGCAAAAACATTGTGGGTGTGGTGCTGTCGTGCAATAACTTCGAGGTAATCGATCTTGGAGTTATGGTGCCAACCGAAAAAATTATCGAAACTGCATTGAAAGAAGAGGTCGATGTAATTGGATTGAGCGGATTGATAACTCCGTCGCTCGAAGAAATGGTGAACTTTGCACGAGTAATGAAAGAGCGTGGTCTTGACCTACCGGTAATGGTGGGCGGCGCAACTACATCGAAGCTTCATACTGCCGTGAAAGTAGCTATTCAGTACGATCACCCTGTGGTACACGTTAAAGATGCTTCGCTAAGTGCGGGTGTGGCGTCTAAGCTGGCCAACAAAAACAGTAACTTTTTTGAAGAAATAAAGACTGAATACGCGTATTTGCGAGAGGTTAATGCCGGAAGAAAGAAGAAAGAATACATAAGTCTTGATGACGCACGGAAAAATAAATATACCTGCAACTGGGACAAAACTCCCATTCGAAAGCCTAAGTTTTTAGGGGTGAAAAGTTTCCCCGGTTTTTCGCTCGACGAAATACGTGAATACATCGACTGGACTTTCTTTTTTATGGCTTGGGAACTGAAAGGTACTTTCCCGAAAATACTTTCCGATGAGCGACAGGGCGCCGAAGCCCGCAAGTTATTTGCTGAGGCGAACACTCTGCTTGACGAAATAGTTGATCGAAACCTGTTTAAAGCAAATGGAGTGGTTGGGTTTTGGCCGGCAAACTCGATTGGCGACGATGTTGAAATATACAGCGACGAGCAACGCAGCGATGTAATTGGAATGTTTCATCACTTACGCCAGCAGATAAAACCAAAGTCGGACAAACCTAACTATTGTCTGAGCGATTATGTAGCTCCGAAGGATACCGGTAAAATCGATTATGTAGGTGGTTTTGCTGTTACGGCAGGAGTAGGAATGAGCAAGTGGGTTGAAGAGGCTAAAGACGAAGGCAACGACTACCGGGCTATTCTGCTGCAAACGCTTAGCGATCGCCTGGCAGAAGCTTTTGCCGAAGTAATGCATACCAAAGTGCGTAAAGAGCTTTGGGGGTATGATGCCGGCGAGAACCTGAGCAAGGAAGAAATCTGGAAAATGAAATACGAGGGCATACGTCCGGCACTTGGTTACCCTGCATGCCCCGAGCACAGCGAAAAACAGGAGCTTTTTCGCTTATTGCAGGCAAGCGATCGTACCGGGATTACCCTCACCGAAAATTTTGCAATGTACCCCACAGCCTCGGTTAGCGGACAGTATTTTGCCCACCCCGAATCGTTTTATTTTGGAGTTGATAAAATTGGCCGCGACCAGGTGGAGGATTATGCCAAACGTAAAAAGATGAGCATTGATGAGGTCGAACGATTTCTTAATGCCGATTTAAACTACAAATAGTAAAAATAAGGAGGCCACTCTTGAGGAAATTGTGAGTGGCCTCCGGGATAAAACATGAGGAAAACAAAAATCTTTTAAATCTTTCACGCTTAAAAATATCGCGGCGAAAGTATGCGGTGGCGACTGAACGAAAAATCGTAGCTAAAAAATATTTCGTGCGAACCGTTGTTGTATTGTTTTAATCTTGAGTTGTTTAAATCGTAGGAGTAGCCTATTTGTAATTTGTGAGTTATTTGAAGGCGTAAATGAGCGGTAATGGCATCACCCAGCCTATATCCGAATCCCAACCATACTTTATCATAAAAAATTGCAGTTGCCTCGGCTTCAACCGATGATGGTGAACCGTTAATAATGTGTGCCATGGTACTAGTTCTGAGTCTCAGTACAGGATCGTCAATGTTGAAGAGTGCACCTGTTGTTAAAAAATAATGTCGTTCTTCTTTTCCTAAAATGAGCAGAGTGTTATCTGTGTCTTTTATATCGTTTCGTATTAGTTTGGGTATTGATAAGCCTGCATAAAATTTTGGTGAAAAATAATATAAGCCAACACCAAAGTTGGGAAGGAAAGCTTTAGTTTGCGGGTTTAATTCAAGAACAGGGTCGTATTCGTGACTCCTGAGATTTGTAAGATTAATATCGTAATAATTAAATCCGACTTTTAATCCAAGAGCTAGGTTACGTTTTTTGGGGAAACGAAAATATCTTGAATAATCGGCATACAATCCGGTTTGATGCATCGGGCCAATCTGATCGTCGAGGAAAGTTACGCCAAGTCCTACATCATATTTAATAAGAGGGGAGCTAAACGAGATGGTCGTGGTAGTCGGACTCCAGTCCATTCCCAACCATTGTTTCCTGAATATACCCTTCAGATTCATTGCGCCGTTACTGCCTGCATAGGCAGGATTGATAATTCCCGGATTGTTCATATATTGTGTAAATAGCGGGTCTTGTTGGGCAAAAGCATTTACTATTGTAACCAACAACAGCACACATAGGCTATATCTTAGAGCAGGTTTCTTCATCGTTCAAGATATACACCTCCCTGTTTTATGCGATTGTTCGCATATTTTAACACATAGTAATAAACTCCTACAGGCAGAGGCTTGTCGCCCAGTTTGTATTTTATATTCGAATGCCCTGTCCAGTCATTGTTGTAGTTGCTTTGCTCAAAAACCTTATTTCCCCACCGATTAAATATAACAAGGTGATTGTCGGGGTAATGTTCCAGATTTTTTATTACAAACCGTTCATTGTATCCATCGTTGTTTGGAGTAAAAACTTCCGCTGGTAATACTAAGTCTTCAACAGTGATTACCACTTTTGCTGTATCACATATTCCGTAATGGTCGCACACTTTATAGTAAAGCGAATCTTTTCCCATAAAATCAAAATCGGGCGAATAATTTAAATCATGGCTGCCGTTGTCGATATAGGCATATCCGTAATCTGAGCTTATATCAATATGCAGGTTGGCTGCAACCATTGTGCTTGAGTCATTTTCTAAAACAGAAATCCATACTGGGATATCAATGCCGGTTTGCGCGTAATCGTCAACTGCCTTCGAATTCCATACTTCAAGATAGTCGGGGATACCGTTTTGGTTTAAATCACCTGGTTCATCTATGGTCGCAATCCCATCACCGTCATCGTCGGGGTCAAGAAAGTTCGGAATACCATCCATATCCGTATCTGTATCGCAAAGATTATTGCTGCCTACAAGATTTTCATCAATATCAGCATTGCCATCATTGTCCATGTCGCTGTCGGGATTAATTTTCACGTTGATATAAACAGTGGCAATATTTGAATGCTTTTGTTCGGTATTCATTACATAGTACGAAAACGAATTGGTTGCAAAGAAGCAAACGTCAGGCTTGTAATCCACAGACCCATCTTTGTTAATTATTATTGAGCCGTTGTTAGTGTACGATACGATTTGTACCGACGATGGGTCGATGATTCCACCGGTGTCGTAATCGTTATTCAGAATGTTAATAGTAGTTGTACTGTTGTGCCATACATCGATGCTATCGATAACTGCTACCAACATATCGACCGCACAATCAGGACGAATCAGACGTACAGAGATGTTGTCTGTTCCCGGAATATTGTCAAAATGAGCAGTCAGGTCAATACTTGCATAAATGTCCTCGGTATCTCCGGCCGATTTGGTCTTTTCAGGCCATTGCATTGAGCCGGTCAGTGGCGCATTTTCAATGTTCATAATTAGAGTGCCTTCTGTGTCGAAAAGTCTGAGGCCGATAGAATCGGTTTCTTGTCCGTTGGTGTTTGTTTCCCATCTAATAAATGCATTTTCGCCGTGGCAATATGCCGAAGCTGTAAAGTTAACCGGTGGTTCAACGCTAAACGGCCATGCTTTTTTGTTGGGGCAACCATCGGCTCCAGTCATGGTAACCATTAGGTAGAATTCGCCCTGGGCAAGCCATTTTACATACACTTCGTTGTTTTTAGTATTCTCTCCTTGTGTTAATTTAACCTGCCAGTTTTTTGCAGGTTGGGTGAAATTGGCATCTGTAAAAACTTCCCATTTGATGTTGGATATTCCGGGGTGGTGTGCAACGCGGTAATCTTTTTCGGAGCCTTGCAAAACAATATGACGGCTCTGACCAGATACGTTAAGTATCGGCCAGAGTGTCATAATTGCTATAAGTAAAACCTTATTTGAAAAAACTATTTGCATGCACATACCTGATGCTAAACTCCGTAATAAAAAGGAGAACCATTCTCAATCAATTAGATCTCTTCAAGTTCCATAATAACCGGCATAACAGTAATACGGTGCTGAATGTGGTCGTTCTCATAATTGCTGTCGCCCAGCCTGGTGTTCTCTTCCTGCTGGTTTTTTACAGCCAGGGTTACAATCTGTTCTATTCCTTCGTAATTACGAACAGCAACGGTAACAATTACTTCATCGTCGGTTGCCGGTACAGTATAAATGTTCGACTCGTTAGATTCGATTATACCTGCATTGACTGCCACAATGTGAACAATTGCCACATCGGCGTTCCATGTAGGTTCAATAAAAACTTTAGGATCGAAAGACCATGCCCTGTTGCCACCTTCGCGTCGCACTTTAAACTTTACTGTACTTGTACCTGCGCTGTATTCGTCGGCCAGTGGGTTAAACCCATCGGCTTTGGCAATGGACGGACAGCTTTCAGTATTGTCAACCGGGATGTTTTCACTTAGCAAATCGAAAGCGTTGGGTTGCGGCAAAATTTCGAGACGGCGTGAAGTACTACAACTTGTGGGTGGTGTAAGTGTGACCCATAAGTAGTATGCCCGGAACGAAGCGCCGTAGCGCCATTTCACTGGGAGTTTTGCAGTACTTTCGCCAGCTCCGACTTTACCATTCGGGCAGGTAAGAAAATCGAACTCGTTCACCATGTTCGGATCAAGCACTCCAATACCATCGACATGTGATGTCATAAAAAAGTCGTATTCAACACCCGGAGTCAGGCCGTTAAGCACATAGGTGTGTGTTGCCCCTTCGTAGGGGTGAGTGGGGGTACTTTGTGCCCCTGCCCAGATGGCAAGTGCACAAAACGTCCCAATAAATACTATTTTCTTTTTTAAGAGAGGCATAAAGTTGAATTATTATTCGCTTAAGCTGAAGTCGCCAACACTTGGTACCGGCGTAACAGTAAGCGAAGCTGCTGGTGCAACATGTGTTTTGGTTTGATCTAGTGTGGTTTCTTCATCGTCACCGGTTCCATCAATTGTAACAGCTAAAGTCTGGTTACTGGCATCGGTGTTTTCAACCTGAGCCCTGATATAGATAACATCTCCTGAAATACCTGTGATTGCAGTGCCGGGACTAAATGTTGCAAATGTTTGTCCAGAAGCTGAAGCATAACCCCAATCTGTTGCAGTTACAGATCCTGTTTCGATGCTTGGTGTAATTGACCATGCGTCAACTGCAACTGGGTCACCTGTAGTTGTTTCTGCACTACGGGTAATTCTATAGTAAATAAACGATGAGCCATCGTGGGTTGATTGGTCATCCAGAGTTTCGAAACTCCAATCGGTACCAAAGAAAGCAGGACAAGCTTCTACCTCAGTCCCTTCAGATGCATTTTCAATACCATTGTCGTCGCCTGTTCCCATAGCTAATATTCCGTAATTAACTGTATAAGGATTTTCAACAGGTGTAGCTTCAACAGGAGCGACCGGTAAATGACGGAAAGTATGACAGCCTTCGGCATCGGTTATTTGTATCCATACAAAAAAGTTTGTACTTGCTGAACCTTCAAGCCACTGAATGGTAGCAGATCCTTGTTCATTAGATACTGTTGAACCTGATGAGATAGTCCACAAACCTCCTTCGCCAGAACCATTTACGTATTCACCTTCTGTTTGATTTACTCCAAAAACGTAGGTGTCGCCATTTGTCATTCCATTCAGAATGTAATTGACAGATTGTCCTTCGCTAGGGGCCATAGGGATTCCTTCGACGAATGCCTGGGCAAAAGTTTTGCTGCTAAAAGCAACCATTAATAATAAAACTGCGATTGTAAATAAATTTTTCATGGTAATTAATTTAAAAGTTAAACGTTTATAAATTGGTTTCTTAATCAATATTTAATTGGTTAATCTTTTTTAAATTCTCCAGCTAAAGGCATTTTGTGTACTTGCATTATTGCTGTGTGGTTGGGGTTTTCTTCCGACGATTCGGAGCATCCGGCTACTTCAACATTGTTTATACTTAAAGTGGCTGAAACTATTTCTTCGGTTTGATTTTCAATATAAAATGTAAGGGGAAAGGTGCTAGTGTTGGTATCTGTTATATCGATATTGCCTTGCGATTGCGAATCGACAAGAAGCTCGGGATTCGAAATATCCAATTGATAACTGAAACTCCAGTTAAACGGGTCGCTGGTGTTTCGTTGCACCAAAAAGGTGATAACCGAGTTGCCCATTTGGTAATTGCTGTCGATACCGTTAAATTCTAATGCGGGATCGGTATCGGGACACTTAATTGATTCTGCCGTTTCAACGATTACATTTGGGGTGGCCACGTATAGTGCAGCTTCTGTTGAATAAACATTTCCACAAGAATTATTAACTGTCATTAAGCGATACTGGTAGCCATTCATTAAATCCGATGCATTTGTAATTTTAAGTGTATCTTCAGTTGAACCCGAATACTGTGTGTTATCTGTCAGGTTTTCCCAGCTTATTCCTTCATCAATGCTGATTTGCCAATTTGCCATATCGTAGTTTATTGCTGATGCTACAAATTGAGCTTCATCATCACAGACAAGCGCGTTGTTAGGATTTATTGTTATTGAAGCAGGGTTGTGATCAGTAGGAGTTAATGTGATTACATTACTCATTGCGGTTGAATTGAATATGCTATATGGAAAGGGGAATGATGCTGTTGATCTTCTGCGGTAATAGGTTTTTTCTGAGGGGAAAGATGTCTCAGTGAATGTCGTAATGGTTGCTCCATCAATATTAAAAAAGAAGAAATTGTCGGTGCTTTTTTGCCATTGGCATGTAATGATTGCACCATTTCTCGAGATAGAGGCTTCTTCTAAACTTATAAATGGTTCAATTTCTTCACCATTGCATAAAATCTGACTTGCTGCAATTTTGCCGGGGTTAATACTTCCAAGTTGAATTATTTGTCCGCATTGGTAGTTCGATAAATCTGGTGTATAAAAAGGAGTAGGAAATGGAGTAAAACGAACATTAACACCGATATAACTGTCGTTGCTTACATAGTCAAAGGGACCATAAATTCCTCCGGGCGAAGAATCGTAAAAGTGAATGACATCACCATCGAAACCAAAAATTGAACCGGAATGTATGTTTTGAGAATAGTCAGACACAAATACCCATCCGCTACCGGTAAATACGCCTTTATTGGTGAAATCTTTCGAACGGACAACTCCGGTAGAGCCATTCGTGAAAATGTTTCCTGATTTATTTTCAAAATTGCCGTCGGGCAGGTAAATTAAACCATAATTGTAAATGTTTGTGTTGTTTTGGAATTGAGTACCTTCAGCTGCAGAGTAGAATACACAATTATTTACAACGTTTCCACCATTAAATGAAAAAGAAGAACCCAATACTTCGAATTTACCATTATTGGTAATGTTGTTTTGGCCGGCATAATCATTTACGGTAAACCATGCTTCGTTTTTTATGGTTCCTTGTCCGCTTACTTGCCCGTTTATGTTTATGAAATCCTCGTTGTAGATACACCCGTTATTTGCATTCAAATTGCTATTCCAATTGATATGACCTTGTTGGTTGAGTATGTATTTGTAATCTTCTAATTGGCCATTGTTGAAAATGTTAATTGTTCCGCCGTAATTTTCAATGCTCCCTTTGAAGGCATATGTAATTGTAATTTCTGTAACCGAGCTGAAGTTTATGATTGTTCCAATAAAATTATTCATATTCGATGGCGTGAAGCTTGCTCCTTCTTGAATACATATTGCTGTGTTTATATAATTCGATCCTTCAATTTCTCCGGTAAAAGTTATTCCGTTTGGAATAAGTAGCATGTGACTTGCTGCTGGAAAGGTATATTTGGCATTTGGCAAATAATAAGAACCTGATATATCAATCCTTCCTTCATAATTCTGAAGTGCTTCCTGATAGCTTCTTATGTCTTTAGCATCGATATCACATTGAGCATGGATTTTTGATGTTGAAAAGAGCATTATTAGTGCTGTTATAAAATACCAGAAAAATGATTTGATGTTGTTTTCGAAGGGAACGAAACAGCTCATTTTTTTCCTCAAATTGTTTCTTTTTTTCCTCATTTATTTTTGCTTTCATGCAAAAGTGAAAGTAAATTAATATCAAATATTTCAGCGCACGAAATTTTTTTGACCAAGCTCTTTTTTCCTTTGATGAACGTCAATTATTAATAGATATCATATAATAAGATATAAAAAGATGAATATATCTTCATATTAAGAAAACATTAAGCGCCCATTTTTTTGAAATTCATTTGTGATACTTTCAAAAAACATGCTTATGTTTGTTTTATCAATTCGAAACAATAATGAGCAAACGCATCGAAAATATTACTTCACTTTATTTCATCGCCACAATGGGCATGATGATGCGAATGCTTATGCGCATGAGCAAATAGGTTTATTGTGTTATTTGTGTACATGCGCTCCTCAATTTTTTCAGCACACATTCTTATTCTT
>JAQICD010000100.1 GCA_027858715.1 Prolixibacteraceae bacterium | reverse complement strand
GTAATGCAATAGAAATGAATTATACAGCGCATTTTGAGATGCTTTTGGTATAAGCCTTATACCCTGTTACCCTAAACCCCTTAAACTCTAAAAAATATGCAAGAACCACAACGTCAATGCCCTGTGTGTGGGGATTCAATCAATGGGAGAGTAGATAAGAAATTCTGCTCAGACCAATGTCGTAATAGTTTTAACAATAAGCGTTATAGTACGCAGAATGATTTAGTGCAGAAGGTCAATCGAGTGCTGAAGAAAAATTACAGCATTCTTTTGGCCCTAAATACGAAAGGAAAGACAAAGGTGAATCGTAGTAAACTCTTACAAGAGGGCTTTGATTTTACCTATTATACCAGTACCTATAAAACACAGAAAGGTGATATCTACAAGCTCTTGTATGATCAGGGCTACCTGGCCTTGAGCGAGAAATTATTTCTGTTGATTAAGTGGGGAGATTGATGTGAAGTGCTTAAAGTGAGCTAAAGTTCTAAGTTAAAAGTTCAAAGAACCCAACGATGCCTGAGTGTTTCAAATTTTTCATTTGAAATGTATCGAAGGCGGAGTTTACAATTATTATTGTATTTATTACATTTTCCATGGAGCTGTTATTCCTTTAAACTCTTTGGTTTTTTTGGGATTAATGGCTTATTTTGTTAGGCTTATGACATGTCATACCTACAAAAACATCAAGAGGTGATGCTCGGATGGATTCTCTAAGGCTTACAGATGCGTTTATCTGACTTATACCGATTGTGAATTAAAATAAACTCTAATACCAATATTGCTTTAAGATGAGCCTTATAATTCGATTCTTTTGCATTTACTCTTCGTTGAAAAAGATCAAGGTAACTACGGCTATCTTTCACTTTTTCGCCTCAATTAAACACAAAAACGCTTACAATTATTTAATGCTCATCTCAAACTAAAATTGGAATAAGCTATCGGCATAATACCAAAATAGTGTGAGGATAAGATTAAAATCATATTGGTATTATTTGGGAACACTTCCTAAAGAAGATTTACTTAATCTGAAGAAAATAGAATCGGTATATTATAATACTCCCCATAAATTGAGCCACCCGCTAAGACAAATATAAATATGTTAAATTTGTTTTTATTATGGGAGTAACACGAAAAAAACACAGCAGTAGTTTCAAGGCTAAGGTAGCATTAGAAGCTATAAAAGAAAGAGAAAGTTTACGAGAGTTATCACAACGCTTTGAGGTAAGTCAAAGTCAGATTAGCAAGTGGAAAAGTTCATTTTTAGATCGTAGCTCCTCAGTATTCGAGAGCAAAGTATCCTCTAGCGAATTGAGTCAAGATTCGACAGACCTTTATACTAAGATTGGACAACTGGAGATGGAGAATGACTTTCTAAAAAAAAACTTAAAGAAATGGGGGATCTAGATTACAAGTCGCTCATTGATAAGGAATTTTCATTAAGTTTGCGCAAACAGTGTGAAGTATTAGAGATAAGTCGAAGCAGTCTTTATTATAAGCCAGTTGGAGAAACTGCACTTAACCTTGAGTTAATGATACTTTTAGATAGACACTTTGTGAAGCACCCCAGTTATGGAGTGCTTCAGATGCAAGATCACCTTAAATCAGAGGGCTATCAGGTTAATGAGAAGCGTGTTCGTCGCTTACTCAGGAAGATGGGTGTAATGGCTATCTATCCTCAGAAGAACTTGAGTAAGTTGCTTCACAGAGAGTATATTCACCCTTACCTATTAAGAGCTTTAAAGATAGAGCGAAGCAACCAGGTTTGGGAGATTGACATCACTTATATTGCAATGAAAAAGGGCTTTATGTATCTCACAGCCATTATTGATGTTCATAGTCGTTATGTTGTAGGCTGGTCGTTGAGCAATACGCTTGATGCTAAGGTGCAACAAAATTTACTTTTAGACTGTATTAAAAAGCACGGTATTCCTGAAATAGTCAATTCTGATCAAGGCTCCCAGTTTACTTGTAAGGCTTGGGTTAATTTGTTAAAAAAGGAAGAAATAAAAATAAGCATGGATGGCAGAGGTCGAGCATTAGATAATATTTACATCGAGAGATTATGGCGAACAGTCAAACGAGATTATGTATATTTGAGCCCAGCTGAAGATGGCTTAGAGTTGTATCAAGGAATGAAAATTTTTTTCGATCATTATAACAACGGAAAAACACATCAAGGAATCAATAGAAGAATACCCGCACAAGTATATAAAAAGGTGGTTTAATGAGCCGCTAAATTTCCCCCCTCTCCCTGTTCCGCTAAAGCTCCACAGGGAGAGGGGGGAAATCAAAATTTTGTCTTAACTTTCTTAGTTGGTGGTCTAACAAATGGGGAGTACTATAT
>JAQICD010000085.1 GCA_027858715.1 Prolixibacteraceae bacterium | reverse complement strand
CTTCTTAGTTTGCTCATTTTGTTTGTATTTTTAATCCTCTTTAAAGGTTTTTTATAATCGTTTCAATTAAAAAACATCTCTCACTTGCCGGATTATGATAAAAAAAAACCATCCTCGATTTGAGAATGGTCTAATTATATCAATTTTTTATATACAACAAACCATCCTCATTTCATCGAAATGACCTCCACGACGAGTAGGCTAAGAATGGATATGTTGATAATTTGTGTCATATTTTTCTTTTGTTGGGAACAAATGTAGAAATAAAAATCAAAAATCAAAATAAGGAAAAAGACAAAATGCTATTTTTCTTATAAAATTCATCAATAAGGTTGTTTTTGATTACATTTCATAAGACGAGAGCCGATTTTTACACGAATATGTTCAAAAATACATTTATAATTCGATTGGAACACCGTTGTAAAAGTCAAGAATTTTTGAACGAAAAATAAATTCGTATTTTGCCTGTAACAGATTTGATTCGGCAACGGCCAGGTTTGTTTTAGCATTGTTGTATTCAACCGGGGCAACCCGCCCTACATTATATTTTTCTTCGATGTACCTCAGAGATTCCTGCATCGATTTAACAGCTGTTTTATTAGCAGTATAGCGTTTTAGCGCAGCAACAGCATTAATATGAGCCTGCTCAATCTGTCGGCGCAACTCTTTTTTTACATTTTCCACCTCTAATTTTTGGCTATTAACCTGCAACTTTGCATTTTCGATATTGGTTCGATTGCTAAAACGACTAAATATCGGGATATTTAGGTTTAGACCAATATTTTCGCGATGGTTATCGGCCAATTGGTCGATAAATCCGGGCACTTCGCGCTGATTGGAATTCAAATAATCGTCGTATATACCAGCAGATGCCGAAAGAGTTGGAAAAAGTGAACCTTTGGCAATGTCGAGCTGTATTTTTGAACTTTCGAGCTGGTAGCCTGCCCGCTTAATTTCAGGTCGGTTCTGCAAGGCTTTTTCGTAAACCTGTTCGCTTACAAGAACCGACATTTGTGCCCTGAGTTCAGGAAAAGTTGGTTCTTCAATTGTAAAATTGCTATATGTTTCAAGCTCAAGCATCTGTGCTAAAATCAATATGGTCAGGCGTAGTTGATTTTCGCTATTCACGACTTCAAGCTGCTCGCGGGCAACCTGTGCTTCTATTTCGAGTAAAGTCCCATGTGGCACACTACCTGCCTCTACTAGTTGTTTGGTACGTTCGAGCTGTCTTTGGGTTTGCGCAACCTGTTTTTCTGAAACAGAAAGCAACTCCCGGGCAAAAAGAATATCAAGATAACTGGCTGTGATATTCAATGCTATATCATCTTTGGCTTTCTGCAAATCCTCGAAACTAGCTTTAAGCTCAAATTCTCGCTGCTTAATTGTATTGCGCAATGTGCCCCCCTGCCACAAAAGTAAACTAGTACTTGCCGATAAGCCAGTACTTGCTGAAGTAAAGCTTTCGTAGGTGTTTTCGATGGTTAACGAACGTCCAAAGCTTACCCCCTGCGATACGTTAGCCGACAAATTTGGCAATCGATTGTATTTCGATTGTTGCAACTGGTTCTCCTGGTGTTGTGTCGATAACTCATATTGCTGAATAACGATGTTATTCTCGTGCGCATATTCGATACATTCTACCAGCGACCACTTTTCCTGTGCAAAAACACCGATGGTTATTAATATAATTGAAGATAATAGTATTAAACGTTTCATGACTATTGGATAAATATGGTTTCTTAAAAACATGATTATTCTCGTTTCGGAGAAGCATTAAGATTCTTTAGATGCAGAACTTTCTTTTAACTTTTTGGGGTCGATTTTCTCGCCTTTAATTTTATCGTCATATGTAAGACCTTCGGTAACTTCGATATTAATACCATCGGAAAGTCCAACTTCGACAAAGCGTTTTTCAAATATTTGCGAATCGACCTCAATTTCGACATACGATGATCCGTTTTCAAATTTCAACAGACCTTCGGGAATAGCCATAACATCTTCGCGCTTTTCGAGTACGATACTAGCGTTGGCACTGTAACCAGCCCTTAAAAACTGTCCTTCTTTCAGATTTACATCAGCCTTAATTTCGAACTGAATGGCACCATTTTCTTCAACACCTTTGGGCGACAAATAAGTAAGTTTAGCATCAAACTTTTCATTATCGATGGCTCCGATTGTGAGAATGATATCCATTCCTTCGCGGATTTTACCAACTTCGGTTTCGTCAACCTTGCCTTCAAAGATCATGTCGGTCATGTCGGCAACAATGGCAATGGTAGTACCTGCATTAAAAGTATTGGCCTGTATTACCGAGTTACCAACTTCAACAGGCACATCAAGCAACATCCCATCAATGGTTGAACGAATAAGTGTATTGGTGGTTTGCGCAGATTTTTTAGTAACGCCTTTCTTTATAAGCTCCAGGTTGTTTTCGGCAGCGTTCAACTCTTCGCGTGAGGTGTTAAAAGCAAGCTGCGCCTTTTGATACTCTTCGTATGCAATTACTTTTTTGTCGAAGAGTTCCTTCTGTCGGTCGTAATCGATTTTTGCATCTTCGTGGTTCAATTTGGCCCGGTTCACTCTCGACTCGGCACTATTAAGTGTAACCATGTCGGGTATGATTTGCACTTTAGCGATAATATCACCGGTATTTACCATTTCGCCGGCCTGCAGGTAAACCTCTTCAACAATACCCGAAACCTGTGGTTTGATCTCTATTTCTTTACGTGGTACAACCGACCCCGTAGCTACGGTTTTTTGTGTAATAGTTTGTTGCACCGGATTTTGTGTATTAAAAACTTCGGGTTGTTTTCTCGATTTTGAATACAAAAAATAGAAAGTTCCAAGGAATATTACCACTACCAATAATATTCCAATAATTTTTACAATTCTTCTCATGGCTCAGTTATTAATTGTTGTTGACTAATTTCTAATGACTAATGATTATTTTTTCTATTCCGCCCTCAGGGCATCAATGGTTTTTATTTTAACAGCCTTCCGAGCAGGTACATATCCAGCTATGGCACCCGAAACAATCAGAACTACAAGGCATGCCAGTGCCACATTCAGGTTTACGGCCGGATTACTTACAAAGATGTTGTCGGCACCGCTCTCCTCGGCCATTATCAAAGCATAATTTAACCCTTCGAGCAACAAAATACCCGTAACCATACCAATATATCCGGCTACAGCAGTTATGAATACACTTTCGAGCATAATCTGGCCTATGACTTTACGCGGAGTAGCACCAATGGCACGCATAACCCCAATTTCCTGTGTACGTTCGCGCACAATAACCAACATGATATTGCTAACACCAATTACACCTGCAAGGAGTGTACCCAGTCCAACAATCCAGGTGAGAATTCTAATTCCATCGAAAAGTGTGCTAAACTGTTTGAACTGCTTTTCGAGATTGATATGCGATATAGCCTGAACATCGGTTGGTGCTATTTTGTGTCGCTGTTTTAGGGCTGCCATCACCTTTTCTTCGACAAAAGCAGCACTATATCCGGGTTTGGCTGTAACACCCAGTACATGAACTTCGTTACCATAATTATATGCTACCTGCATGGTCGAAAAAGGCAGAAAAATACTTTCTTCTGAACGTCCGTTCATATTAATGTTCGAGACCGGTTTTATTACACCCACAACCTGGTAATAAACTCCGTTAACTTTTAGGTAAACACCAATCGGATCTTCGTCGGGACTAAATAGTTCTTTAATGACTTGCTCGCCTACCACACATACTTTACGTCGCTGAATAATGTCCACCTCGTTAAGCCATCGTCCCGACAATACATCGGCTGGGTCTATATCATTCCATTCAGGTCAATCGCCCTTAATATAAAACGATGCCGCTTTATCGTCTCGCACTGTGTTGTTGCCGCCGCCACCACCGGCAAATAAACGTGGAGAAACAATGTCGGCCTCGGAAATCTGAGTTTTAATAAAAGTAATATCTTCATTATTGAAGTTCCACCGGCGGCCACGGCGCAAGCCCTGGTATGGCTCACTTGTTCTGTTTGTCCACATAAAGAAAGAATTTTGGGCTATCTGACCAACTCCTTTAAACATCCCATTTTCAAGCCCTTTACCGGCTCCTACCATAATAATGAGCATAAATATTCCCCAGAAAACGCCAAAAGCAGTCAAAAAACTCCGCAGACGATTTTTCTTTAAGGCACTTATTATTTCTTTCCAACGATCGATATCAAACATGGCTTTTCATTTTTTTATTCATCGTGTAATGCTTCTATAGGTTTAACTGCTGCAGCGCGCCTGGCTGGTATATACCCTGCTAAAGCTCCGGCACTTACCAGTAAGAACATGGCACTGACGGCAATGCCTAAATCAACGGTAGGATTCATAAACATTCTCATTTCGCCTCTGTCGCCACTAGCACCTACGTTAGCCTGGGCTTGTTTTTCCATGGCAAAATTCACCATCTCCATAAGGCTAATACCCAAAAACATACCCACATATCCGGCCAGTGCGGTAATTAATATTGATTCGAGCAAAACCAAGCCCACAATTGATGCGGGTGTAGCACCAAGTGCTTTCCTAATTCCGATTTCCTTAGTACGCTCTTTTACAACAATTAACATAATATTACTTACGCCCACAATTCCGGCAATGAGCGTTCCAATTCCGATAAGCCACACAAACATTTTTATGGTACGGAAGATGTTCATGGTTTCGATATAATTTTCAAGGGAATTATACAAACCAACAGCTCTTTCATCGTCGGGATGGAATTTGTGATTTTGAGCCAGCAAATTCCTGATTTCTTTTTCAATTGCCTGGCTTTCATTCTTCGAAACATCGAAAGTTGTAAGTGCTATATTGTGGATGCGATTACCGGCATTAAATAGTTTTTGAGCTGTAGTAATGGGGATCAGCCCTTGCCGTGTACCTTCGCGAGGATCTTTTTCGGCATAAACACCTATTACTTTAAAAGGTACATTTCCCACTTTCAGTATTTGTCCAATCGGGTCAACACCCTTAAAAAGGGCATTATCAATATCGGCACCAATAACCATAACCTTACGGGCATATTGCATGTCGATATCGTTAAGAAACCGCCCCTTCGTAATCTCGAATTTTTCGATTACCATATAGTCGGGATGGCACGACTGTGTATTGTAATTGCCATATTCGTTTCCAAAGGCATAAGTGCGGTCGCCAATCCAGTACCGGGCCGAAATTTTGTCAATTTTCTCCATTTCACTTATGGCCTCCAGATCATCCATTGTCAGCTGTATTCTCCGCCCCGATTGAAATCCGGCGTGTGGCATACTCGTTTCTCGACTCCATATCCACATAGCATTAATAGCATTTCCTTCGAAATTGGATCCAACACCATTGCTTAGTCCATTGCCGGCCCCAAGCAGCACCATAAGCATAAAAATGCCCCAGGCTACAGCAAAGCCGGTTAAAAAAGTACGAAGCTTATTCTTTTTTATCGTACTCAGAATTTCTTGCCATTTATCAATATCAAACATAACTAAGCAGGTTGAAGTTCTTTGGCAAATTCCTTTTTAAAAGAGGCCAAATCACCGTTAATAATAAGATCGCCAATATTCCCGTCTTTCAACTTAATGATCTTATCGGTCATGGCAGCAATGTCGTGCTCGTGAGTAACAATAATGACAGTAATACCCTCTTTGTTAACCGATTTTAGAATTTCCATAACCTCGTACGAAGTCTGTGTGTCGAGCGCACCGGTGGGTTCGTCGGCCAAAATTACTTTAGGTTGCGAAATGAGTGCCCGTGCAATGGCCACACGCTGTTTCTGTCCTCCCGAAAGCTCGTTGGGCATATGCTCTGCCCAGTTTTTAAGACCCAGTTTGTCGAGATACTCAAGAGCAATCGCATTCCGTTTTTTTCGTCGTATCCCCTTATAGTAAAGAGGCAAAGCGACATTTTCGACCGCATTTTTAAACGAAATAAGGTTAAATGATTGAAAAATAAAACCCAGCGTTTCGTTGCGATAATTAGCAGCCTTACGTTCGCTCATGTTACGAATAAGCTGACCATCGAGATGATACTCACCGCGATCGTAGTTATCAAGAATTCCAAGAATATTTAATAAAGTTGATTTTCCGGAACCCGACGAGCCCATTATTGATACAAATTCGCCTTGCTGAATTTCGAGGTCGATACCTTTTAATACATGTAGGCTGTTGGTGCCCATCTGATACGATTTGTGGATGTTTGTAAGTGTTATCATGGCTATTTATATGATTAGGCTTTGATTTTAATATCGATTCAAAATTCAGCATAAAATAAAAAAACACAACGACTGAATAGATAAACTGATGATTTTTATCGGTAACAGACAGTTTTTTCAGATTGTATTTACAATACATAACAATCTAACGTCAATAACATATGAGACGTTACAACAAAAGAAATGTTACATTTTTTTGAAAAAAAAGAATATCAGTTCTTTTGAGAATGAGACTCTTTTATAAATAATTCGTAAATGTCGAATACATCATATAAAAACTGCAAATCGTAAAAATTGATCAACGATTTAAAAATACGGGGCTGAAAAATATTCTTTTTGAAACTTACAGCAAAAAAGAAGTCGGAATTATCAAATGAAAAAGAAACAGGCACTTTATACTTACGATAAAATGAATTCAGCTCATCGATTAAGGTTGGAGTTAAAAAAGATTGAACTTTTTTTTGAGTTGCTGAATACACCGAAAAAACACTATCTAAACCAGGACAATCTATATTTTTAACACTAAAATCATCCACCTCATCTTTCGTATTTTCTTTTGTATTTCCAGCATTGTAATTTGCCGTTTTGGTTTTTAGTGAAAAAGCAATGTTGGTATGTTTTGGTGTTATAGAATGGAAAAACATACCTTTAAAAATTGTATGCCATGTTTCCTGCTTTTTATCATTATCGAAAGATACAGTTTTATATTTCGATTTAATTTCTGAACACTCAAAGGCAGCTCCGTTTAAATATCCTTCAACAAAACCACTAGCTTCGTACCAATCATATTTATGACTGAATAATCCGGATTTATTGTATTCGCTTTCTGGAATTCCCTTATCGGGCTGGTAAATCCATTGTGAATTTATTGCATTAAAAACTTTTCTGAATATCCGTTGTTTAAATCCATCACGATATTTCCCTTCAATCTTGATACTATAAAACACACCTATAAACCCTAATATTATGAAAGAAAAAAGAATACCAAAAAAGTATATATTATGATTGAAATTCTTAATTGATGAAGTAAAAATCAACAATGTTAATACCGGAACCGCTATTAATCCGAAAGTTATAAGTTGGATTCTTAGCACATTTTTTTTGGCTGCACTTAATGCCGAGAATTTTTCCTGAAGTTCATTTTTGTAAATTTCTTCAATTTTTTCCAATGATTTCATCAACAACAGATCTAATAAATTATTTCTTGAATGAATACATTTTTAAAATTAAAAAAATATTTAATATAAATCCAGATAAATACAAATTATTCATTTGAATGCGCGCATTCAAATGGCAGTATCAATATTTTCATAAAATCAGCTAATTACACTCCAGTTAAACTGTGCTTGTTTCATCTTTTTCAATTGCACATTAAACAAGTTGTTTAATTCATTTTGAATTAAGGGGTCGCTGTCGATAATATCTGTTGCTACATTTCGTGCGTGTTGTAACAACTCGCCATCGCGGCTGATGTTGGCAATTTTCAGGTTAAAACCAAGGCCACTTTGCTGTGTGCCTTCCATATCGCCTGGGCCACGTAATTTCAGGTCAGTTTCGGCAATTTCGAAGCCATCGGTTGTACGCACCATGGTTTGCAATCTTATTGTGCTGTCTTTCGACAATTTGTATGAAGACATTAATATGCAGTATGATTGTTCGGCACCTCGCCCTACCCTGCCCCTTAGCTGGTGTAACTGCGACAAACCAAATCTCTCGGCACTTTCGATAACCATTACACTGGCATTTGGTACATCAACACCAACTTCAATAACAGTAGTCGATACCAGAATATGAGTTTCTTTATTTTTAAAGCGAGTCATTTCACTTTCTTTCTGGTCGGGCTTCATACGGCCATGAACCATACCAATCTGATATTCGGGAAAAACCTTTCTAATAGTTTGGTGACCACTTTCAAGATTTTTGTAATCAAGCTTTTCCGATTCTTCAATCAATGGAAAAACAAAATAAACCTGTCGGCCTTTACGAATCTCTTCGCGAATAAACTGAAAGACCTGTTTTCGTTTGTTATCGTAAAAATGCATTGTTTTTATCGGCTTTCTTCCTGGTGGAAGTTCATCGATTACCGAAACATCAAGGTCGCCATATACGGTCATTGCCAATGTTCGCGGTATAGGTGTTGCGGTCATCACCAGCACATGTGGCGGAATGGTATTTTTTTGCCACAGTTTAGCCCGTTGAGCCACACCAAAACGATGTTGCTCGTCGATTACCACGAAGCCCAGATTTTTAAAAGCTACTTTGCTTTCAATCAAAGCATGCGTGCCGATTAAAATATCGAGCGAACCATCGAGCAATTCGCTGTGAATAGCTTTTCTTTCTTTGGTTTTTGTTGACCCCGTGAGCAAACGAACATTTAGTTTAAGTGGTGCTAGCATTTTACTTAAAGTATTGTAATGCTGCGTGGCTAAAATTTCGGTTGGAGCCATAAAGCTGGCCTGCGTATTGTTATCCAGCGCCATAAGCATACACATCAGTGCTACCATCGTTTTACCACTTCCCACATCACCCTGCAAAAGACGATTCATTTGGTGTCCAGAACCTACGTCGAGACGAATCTCTCGAATCACTTTTTTTTGAGCACCGGTCATTTCAAAAGGCAAATGATTGTGAAAAAAAGTATTGAATTTATCGCCTATCACTTTAAAAACATGCCCTTTAAACTTTTGTGTACGGTTCGACTTCAAGCTCAGTATTTTCAACTGTATGTAAAACAGTTCTTCGAATTTAAGTCGGTATTGCGCATTTAACAGGCGCTGGTTGTTATCGGGAAAATGGATAAAGTAAAGCGCTTCGCGCAGAGGCATCAGTACGTGTTTTTTCACAAACCATGCCGGCAGTGTTTCACTTATATTCGACCGTACAAGCGGAGCCAGATTCGATTGCAGTTTCAGAATGGCTTTTGAACTGAGATAATTTTTTTTCATCTTCTCAGTTGTATTGTAAAAAGCCTGTATTCCACCGGCAACACTCTGGGTTTCGCTGCTATATTCGTCAAGCTCGGGGTGCACTATATTTATTTTCCCGTTAAAGACTGACGGTTTCCCAAAAAGCACATACAAAGTACCGTGCTTCAGATTTTTCAACATCCAATTAATGCCTTTAAACCAAACCAGCTCAATGGTACCGGTTTCGTCCAAAAAAAGGGCATTTAACCTCGCTTTATGACCTTCGCCGGTTTTCTGAATACCCGAAACTTTACCAATTACCTGCACATAAGGCATGTTGCTATTAACTTCCCTTACTTTGTAAAATTTTGTACGATCGATATATTTGTAAGGAAAATAGTACAGCAGGTCGTTAAACGTGTAAATATCAAGTTCAGAATGAAGAAGTTCGGCTTTTTTAGAGCCAACCCCGGGTAAGAATTTTATTTCCTGCAATAACTTCGACGCCATATAACAAAGATATTATTAACCGTTTGGAAAAAAACATCCGTACAACTTTTTTTTAAACAAAGCATTAGTATATCGAACCATTTTCCGTTTACTTTGTCTTTTTAGTCAAATAAAAAACACGCAATGAATAATGAATTTAAAATATACACCAAAACCGGCGATAATGGCACATCGGGTTTGATTGGCGGAACACGGGTTGAGAAAACCGACCAGCGCCTTGAAGCTTATGGTACAGTTGATGAGTTGAATTCGTGGATTGGAATATTAAAAACCTCATTTATTGAAGATGAGGTAAGCCAAACATTAGAACTTATCCAGAATAAATTGTTCGTAATAGGTTCCTATCTGGCAACCGATTCAGCAAAATCGGATTTGAGGGAAAAACTCGATTGCACCGGGGATGATATCATTAAGCTAGAAAACGAAATTGACCGTATGCAGGAAAAACTACCGGCACTTACTCACTTTGTTTTACCGGGTGGCACCACTTCGGCAGCACAAACACATGTGGCCCGAACAGTATGCCGCAGAGCCGAACGTAGGATTACGGCTATTGATCACGAATTAGGTGAAGAAAATAACATACTGAAATTCATCAACAGACTATCTGATTATCTGTTTGTTATGGCACGTTATGACAACTTCAAAAACAAGCAAAATGAAACATTATGGAAAGGGAATAATGGATAAGCTTTTCAGATGTTTATTAATTGAAAATATTTTTTATATTCGCACTAAATTTCTAGGATTTATTGTTAATTGAAAATTTACTATGTACTGGACACTAGAATTAGCCTCAAAACTGGAAGATGCACCTTGGCCTGCAAGTAAGGACGAGCTTATTGATTATGCAATCCGCTCGGGTGCCCCGCTGGAAGTAATCGAAAATCTTCAGGAAATTGAAGATGAAGGAGAAATATACGAATCGATAGAAGATATTTGGCCTGATTATCCCAGCAAAGATGATTTCTTCTTTAACGAAGATGAGTATTAATTAATAACAGGTTACAAAAACTTATAATAAAGGCTGTCCGATTACCGAACAGCCTTTATGTTTTATATCTGAGACAGCTTTGCTGTGTTTTGGCTTAATATCAGATGCTTAAACATCAAGTGTGGCGAGTGCCTTTTCGATACGGCCAAACGTTTCATCGCGACCAATCATTTCACAAATTTCAAAAAGGTCGGCTCCCATTGCTGCGCCAACAATACACAACCGAAAAGCATTCATTACTACTCCAAAGCCCCACTCTTTTTCATTTACAAAATTGGAGAATTGTTCTTTTAAAGTTTCATTATTGGCACGAGTTGCAAACTCGCGCCATGGGGGGCATTTTCGCTTGTTGAATATTTTTCACCATCCGAAGCATATTTATCTCCTACAATAACCGGTGGTTCAATCTGCTCTACAGAGCTACTTTTTAACATTGGGTTACTACCATCAACACTGGCTTTAAAAGTTGCACCATTGCATAATTTAAAGCCTGTTTGTAATTTTATCGATGATCCTGCTTCCATATTTACCGTTGTACCTGAACTGATAATAAAGTCTCCTGTATCTTGATGTTTATCAGTACCCCATGGTTGCGTGTTGCTGCCAACGGTAATTGCACTTGAGGTTTCAACCTGCAACTGAGCACATCTTTTCCAAAGTTCGAAACTTTGGAAAAGATATAATATAACAATCACTCACCACCTTTTATATACTCAATTAAGGTATAGCTATTTCCGCTTGCTGTGCTATCAATATAAACAATGCCTTCATCTTTTGTGAAGTACAGCATTGGTTTTTGGCCTTTTTCCTCTGCAAAAACATAAAGCTCAGGATATTCTTTGTTGTTTATAGTATGATTGTAGAGTGTATCGCATAATGAACCTTCAAATTCCGTTTCAAAGTTT
>JAQICD010000065.1 GCA_027858715.1 Prolixibacteraceae bacterium | reverse complement strand
ACAGCTTCCAGATGGTAGGTATTGAAAGTCCTAACGATTTGATGAAAGCTGAGTTTGGAGAGTATGGAGAAATGAATAAAGCCTGGACATCTGACGATGTGAAAGGATTCACAAAAATCATGGGAACATCACTGAAGGTTTACAATTCGGTAAACAAAGATTTTTAAGTACTTAATTAATAAAATATATTTTTAGATATCGGACATAAGACAATAGATTTGGTTCGAAAAATGTCTAATATCTAATGTCTACTATCTAATGTCTACTATCTAATGTCTAAATTTATGATTAAAGTAGGGATTATAGGGGGAGCCGGCTACACGGCCGGTGAACTATTACGAATATTATTGAATCACCCGGAAGCTGAAGTGAAATATATTCACAGTACGAGTAATTCCGGAAATAAGGTAACCGATGTTCATAAAGATTTACTGGGTGATATCGACCTGGTTTTTAGCGGTGAAATGAATTTCAGCGGGCTTGATGTTATCTTTTTATGCATGAGGCACGGTAAATCGATTGAATTTTTGGAGCAAAACAAATTACCTTCAACATTAAAGGTAATTGATTTGAGCCATGATTATCGATTAAAACGAGACGGGAACACCTTTGTTTACGGGTTGCCTGAAATGAATCTCAATGCCATTAAAAAAGCTCAGCATGTAGCAAACCCAGGTTGTTTTGCTACCGGCATACAATTAGCATTATTACCACTGGCTGCCAATAATTTGATACACGACGAAATTCATGTAAACGCGATTACCGGCTCAACCGGTGCCGGGCAAAATCCAACACGCACATCTCATTTCAGCTGGAGAAACAACAACCTTTCGGCTTATAAAATTTTCGAACATCAACACCTGGGCGAAATCAACCAAAGTCTGAATCAGCTGCAGAATTCGTACAAGCCGACCTTAAACTTTATCCCTTTAAGAGGCAACCACACCCGAGGTATTTATGTGACAGCCTACACCAATTACGACGGCAGCATCGACGATGCGAAAAAAATGTACAACGAGTATTACAACAACAGTCCGTTTGTACACATCGTGGATGAAAACCCCGATCTGAAACAAGTGGTGAATACCAATAAGTGTTTGCTGCATTTGATAAAACACGACAATAAGCTGTTAATTATAAGCGTTTCAGACAACCTGATAAAAGGTGCATCGGGACAGGCAGTGCAAAACATGAACATCATGTTTGGTTTCAACCAAAAAGCCGGATTATACATGAAACCTTCTGCTTTTTAATATCCGCCAATAAAAATAACATCAAAAAACTTCGTTATGGACTTATTTAATGTTTATCCACTTTTCGATATAGAACCGGTTAAAGCCGAAGGTTCTTTTATTATTGATAAAAACGGACAGCGCTACCTTGATTTATACGGAGGTCATGCCGTAATCTCAATCGGACACTCCCACCCTCATTATGTTGCTACTATTTCGTCGCAACTCGAACGTATTGGCTTTTATTCGAACTCAGTGCAGAACCCGCTACAAAAAGAGCTGGCAAAAAAACTGGGCGAAATGTCGGGGATGGATGAATATTCGTTGTTTTTATGCAACAGCGGTGCCGAAGCCAACGAAAATGCGCTAAAACTCGCATCATTTAAAACCGGAAAATCGAAAGTAATTGCATTCAAAAATGCTTTCCACGGACGCACATCGGGAGCAGTATCTGTAACCGACAATCCGGCTATTATTGCCCCCATAAATCGCAGAGACGATGTAGTATTGCTATCATTCAACAAACTCGAAGCAGTTGAACAGGAGCTTTCTAAAGGCGACACCGCCGCAGTAATTGTAGAAGGCATACAGGGAATTGGCGGAATAAGGCTGCCCGAAACATCGTTCCTTACAGGGCTGCGCGAACTGTGTACTAAATACGGTACAATTCTTATTCTCGACGAAATTCAATCGGGTTACGGACGCAGCGGAAAATTCTTCGCTTTTCAGCATGCCGGGATTAAGCCCGACCTGGTTACCATGGCCAAAGGCATGGGCAACGGTTTTCCTATTGGCGGAGTACTTATTAGTCCCGATTTTGAAGCAAAATTCGGTATGCTGGGAACGACTTTTGGCGGCAACCATCTGGCTTGTGCAGCTGCCATTGCCGTTCTTGATGTAATCAAATCGCAGAAACTAATACAAAATGCCTCCGACATAGGTTCTTTTTTAATGGATGAATTAGTTAAATTTGACCAGATTAAAGAAGTTCGTGGTTTAGGTTTGATGATTGGAATAGAATTCGAACAGGAAATTGCACCAATTAGAAAGAAATTACTGTTCGACAAGAAAATTTTCACCGGTGTTTCGGGCAAACATATTATCAGGCTATTACCACCGCTAAATCTTAAAAAAGAAAACGCAACACTGTTTTTGCAAAAATTTAAAGAAGTACTTGAAGAAATTAAATAAGCTTAAAATGAACACGAAGAAAATAGCCATAATTGGTGCCGGCAACCTGGGATTTTCAATTGCCAAAGGTCTTATTACATCGAACACTATTTCGAAAGACAAACTTGTATTAACCGAAAACAACCTACAGAGGCTTGAGACTCTTGCAGAACAGGGCTACAATACAACAAACGATAATAAAAAAGCTGTAGCAGAGAGCGACTTGGTTATGCTGGTTGTAAAGCCATGGCAAATTGACGGATTACTGGATGAAATTAAAGCTGAAATAAAGGCAAAGAACCCTGTTGTGGTTTCATGTGTTACAGGCATTTTATCATCGCATATTTACGACCGTTTGGATTGCAAACCGACACTGTTCAGGGTTATGCCCAACACCGGTATAGCCATTCGTGAGTCGATGTCGTGCATTTCGGAACACAATTCCACCCCCAAAGCTAAGGCAGACATCAAAAAACTATTCAGCCAGCTGGGGCAGGTGCTTTTTATTCCCGAAGAACAAATGCCGGCTGCTACTGCCATGGCAGGATGCGGGATTGCTTTTGCATTGCGCTTCATAAGAGCGGCCATACAAGCAGGTGTAGAAATTGGCTTTAGTGCCGACGATGCAAAAATTATGGCTTCACAAATCACAAAAGGGGCAGCCGAACTTATTTTACAAAACGACTCACACCCTGAGGCCGAAATTGATAAAGTTACCACACCTAAAGGTATTACCATTACAGGACTAAACGAGATGGAGCATGCAGGCTTCAGCTCCTCAATTATCAAAGGCTTGCTGGCTTCGTACAATAAGATCGAGCAAAAGAAATAATCTTCATTGTGAAAGTTTGGCTTTTACGCTTAATTTTATGACATTTGTCAGCTTTTAAGGCGAGTAACAATTTATGCAGAAAAAATCATATCAAAGAATAGCCATAAAAGTAGGAAGCAATGTGCTTACCGGAAGTGATGGAACTTTGGATTATAAACGGATAGATCATATTGTTGAACAAATCAGCACGTTAAAATCCCGTGGAATCGATGTTATTTTAATATCGTCGGGGGCAGTAGCTGCCGGACGTTCGCTTTTACCGGTAACAAGCCGCATAGATACTGTTTCTGCCCGCCAGCTCTGGTCGGCTGTTGGTCAGGTTAAACTCATAAACACCTATTCAGAATTATTTGCCAAAAACGAGTTGTATTGTGCGCAGGTGCTTACTACCAAAGAAAACTTCAGCGACCGGAGGCATTATCTGAACATGAAAAACTGTATCAGTACCATGCTCGACAATAATGTCATTCCCATTGTTAACGAGAACGATACTATTTCGGTAACCGAGCTAATGTTCACGGATAACGATGAACTTTCGGGGCTCATTTCATCAATGATGAGCTGTCATGCCTTAATTATTCTTTCTAATGTTGACGGAATTTATGACGGTGATCCGAATGATAAAAATTCTTCAGTAATTGAAAATATAAAGGTTTCCGACCGAAGCCACGAAAATTATATACTGATGCAGAAGTCGGGCTTTGGCCGTGGCGGAATGCATACCAAATATAGTGTTGCCCGCATGATTGCCCTTGAAGGGATTGATGTTTTTATCGCAAATGGCACACGCAACAATATAATCACCGGAATTATTGAAGATGAGAATATTTCATATACCCGCTTTCATCCAAACAGAAAAAAACTTAAAAGCAGCAAAAAATGGCTGGCACACTCCGACAGCTTTGCCAAAGGAATTATAACTGTTAACCAGGGCGCCAAAGAAGCCTTGTTCGATTTAAATGCCAACAGCCTGCTTTTGATTGGCGTAACCAATATCAAAGGATTTTTCAAAAAGGGCGACATTATTCGTATTCAGGATGAAAACGGCAAACAACTTGGACTTGGAAAATCACAATACAATTCGGATGAGGCCATCGACTTAAAGGGCAAAAAAGCACGAATGCCTCTAATTTATTACGATTACATGTTTCTTTACGAGTAAAAAATAACATTATGGACTGTAACCCTATTTTTGAAAATGTACTAAAAGCAAGCCGCTCTTTAAATTTATTGGATGTTGCTACGATAAATAATATTTTAAATGATGTAGCAGATGCGGCCATTGCTAGTACAGATACAATACTTGTTGAAAATAAAAAGGATTTGTTGCGAATGGACAAAAATGACCCTAAATACGATCGTTTGCAATTAAGTTCTGAACGAATTGAGGGCATTGCCTCAGATATGAAAAATGTGGCAACGTTACCATCACCCGTAGGACGAATTTTAACAGAAACAATACGCCCCAACGGTCTTAAAATTCAAAAAGTAAGTGTTCCATTTGGCGTTATAGGCATCATTTACGAAGCCCGTCCCAATGTGACGTTCGATGTTTTTTCGCTGTGTCTTAAATCGGGTAATGCTTGCGTACTAAAAGGCGGAAGTGATGCTATTGATTCAAACACCATTATTGTTGAAATAATTCGAAATGTGTTGAAAAAATATGATGTTGATGAGAATGCCCTTACCTTATTGCCCGCAGGTCGTGAAGAAACAGCCCAATTGCTCAATGCTCAAGGATATGTTGATTTAATTATACCGCGTGGAAGTCAGAACCTGATTAATTTTGTTCGTGAAAATGCTACAATTCCGGTAATCGAAACCGGTGCGGGTATATGCCATACTTATTTCGATGAATTTGGCGATAAGGAAAAAGGCCGTGA
>JAQICD010000001.1 GCA_027858715.1 Prolixibacteraceae bacterium | reverse complement strand
ACTGGATGCGAAACAACGGCTTCTTGAGCGGGTATTCCGAATACGATACATATATGTATGATGACGATTATAGCTTTATTGAAATTGACCATAGCAGGTACCATGTAGGCATGAATGAGATGTTGTCCAACATGCAGGGAACAGGTGGTTCAGGTTCATCCCTGTCAGGTAGTAGTAGCAGCGGAATATCGCCGGGAGTTATTGGTGGTGGTTTTTCACCTGGTGTTAATGTTCAGAATGTTCAAAGCATACTTGGAAGCAGCAACGAAGCACCGAACCTGGTTCTGACTTATAATCATGGGTTAATTGTGCCGATAGATTTTAATCGTATGAAGTACCGGTCTTTGTCAGTGCTTTCAAATCCTTTTATTTCAAAATCAAACGTAGAGAGAAACCGTCTGACTACAATTATCAATACCAACTATGTACCAATGCAAAATGGCAACTATCCCATGTTATTTTATTATAATTATTCTGGATGCTATGGTGTTGATCAGTCAGTGCCTTCTATCTCCAAACCATTTGTATATTAATGATTTTTATTGGTATGAACCAAAAACTGATATATATAACCCTTATTTTATTTTTCGGGAGTTTGCAAAATGCATTTTCGGATGAGAAGGAGAAGGTGCAGGCTGTTAAATTTGGAGGATCGGCATCGTTGTCAAACAGTTTTTATAATTCTAATAATATCGCTCCACGGCAACCGGGAAATATGCAGGTAGGTATTATACGTGCAAATGTCTCACTATTCGAGGTTGTCGATCTCCCTTTCGAATTGTATTATTCATCGGGAGCATTTGGTTATCAGCAACCGTTCAATCAATTTGGGGTAAGTCCGCGTATCTCAAACTGGCTTACACTTCATGGCGGCTATTTTTCAACGCAAATGTCAGATTTCACTTTTGGCGATTTGCGAATGATGGGCGGCGGTTTTGAGTTAACGCCCGGCAATTTCAGGCTTAAAGCAATTTATGGACGAACCCGGCAAAAGGTTGAACCCAATAAGGTGAGTTATGCACCCGAAGTGTACAGGCAAACAGCTTATGCTGCTTCAATTGGTTACGGAAACTTGTCGAAAAGTTATTTCAACATCAACCTGTTTCATGCTATCGACGATTCAACATCAATAAGTGCAGATTCCCTTTCAATAACCCCAAATGAGAACCTGGTAGCATCGTTCGATTTTGGCATAGCATTCGGGCAATATGTTTCTTTGCGGGGTGAGGCTGGTGTTTCGGCTTTCTCGTTAAATACAGGGGCAGCAACAATTGATGAAATTTCACTACCCGAATTTATTTTCACGCCAAATTATTCTACAATGATTGATGGTGCTGCTAAATTGGATATCAATATTACACCCTCGAAATACTGGTCGTTGGTACTTTCGTCGAGGTATATTGGGCCGGGCTTTACCACCCTGGGGTATGCTTTAATGCCAAACGACCTTATGGAATTTACGCTTGCTCCTCGTTTGCGCTTGTTTAAAAATAAGTTGAATATCAGATCGAAAGCTGGTATTCGATATAATAATTTGCGCGATAACAAGCAGTCAACTACTAGCCGTTTTACGGGTATGCTGGCTGCCAATTGGCAAATCAATAAGCATGTAGGGCTTGATGCAAATTATAACAACAATCAAATTGAATCGTTGCACAAAAATGATACGCTTCGCCTTTCAAATGTGTATCGTTCTTATTCGATTACCCCCCGGTTTAATTTCGATGCTTTAGGAGGAATCAATAACATCGTTTTCACCTATTCTTTTCAGGATGTGTCGGATAAAAATGTTTATACACAGGAGGTTTCCGATAACAACACCAATACGTTTACATTTATACATTCATTGTCGCGGCCTAATTCGTTAACGGTTACAACAACTGCACTTTATAACCATACTTATATGAGCGATATCGATTCGCGTATTTTCCACATTAGTGAATCGCTTGCCTATCGCTTTTTAAAGAATAAACTGAATACATCGTTGAGCCTGGGAGCTAATTTTGTGAATGTAGTTGAAAATAGCAGTCAGTTTGTATTCAGGTTGAACTCATCGTATAGTTTCGGGAAGTTTGGCATCCTGGGTTTTTTTATAACCAACAACAGCTTTAGAGGAGCCGGTACCATTGCCCGAAATTATAGCGAACTTTATGGAAGTTTGCAGTATAATGTTATTTTTTAAGATTTAGAAAAGCCTTTAATATGAAGAATATGAGCCATAAATCAATTGTTAAAACAACTATTAAATACATACTTGTTTGTTTTTGTGTGCACTCATTTTTTTGTTCTACAGTATTTGGTCAGCAAGTTGACGATGTTGAAACGCAGGTGCGCTTTGCCAGTTTGCATTTAATTGCCCAAGCCAGTGCCGATTCGGTAGTTTTGCGTTGGGCTCCATCAACTGCAGGTGGCTGGATTATTGCAAACAACATTGGCTATACTGTTGAGCGCATCGAAGTTGAGCGTGGTACCGAAATAAGCAATGAAGGGTATGCTGAATTGAACGAGCAGCCTTTAATGCCTATGTTACTTGAAGAGTGGAAGGCATATGCAGGTCTCGATAATCATTTGTCGGCCATTGCAGCACAAGCAATTTATGGGGAATCTTTTATGCCAGAACCTTTAAGTCAGGGCGGATTGTCGGCATTGAAAAATGCAGCCGATGAATTATCGAATCGCTATTCGTTTGCACTTTTTGCGGCCGATAACGATGCGGTAACTGCCAATGCTTTAGGGTTGCGGCTTGTTGATAAAGAGGTCAAAAACGGGGCGCGTTATGCATACCGGGTTTATGTGTCGCAACCAACAAATGAATATAATTACGATACGGCATATGTTTTAGTTACAGTGAAAGAAACGCCTAAATGGCCAGAACCCGATAATCTTAATTATGAAAGTGGCGAGGGCAATATAAAACTTAAATGGGACGAAAGCGATATGAATTCTTTTTCGGGTTATTACGTTTATCGTTCTGCAGATGGTGGTCAGTCGTACCAAATGATGAATAAAATACCACTTGTTGTTGTGTCAACAAAAGATAATCCTGAACCAAAACCGTTTTATGTTGATACAGCAACGGTGAATTACACAATGTATCGGTACCGGGTTTATGGAATTACCCCCTTTGGTGAACTGAGTATTCCTGCCGAAATAGCTGCCTGGTCTAAAGATTTAACACCTCCTTTACCTCCTCAAATTCGTAAAACGGAACAAATTTCTTCGTCGCAGGTAAAAATATCATGGAGAATGGAGGATTCTCCCGATGATTTGCAAGGATTCTACGTAGCACGAAGTGCAAGTCCGGTTGATAATTTTAAATTTATACACGACAAAGCACTGTCTGGCAATACCTTTGAATATGTCGATGACATTCTGGGTGAAACCGAGTCGTATTATTCCGTTGCAGCTGTCGATACTGCCGGGAATCTTAGTTTTTCGACATCGGTAATGGCTGCTTTTGTTGATACCATTCCGCCTTCGGTGCCACAAAATCTTTCAGGTGTTATCGATACAACCGGAAAAGTAACTCTGACCTGGGACTTAGGTTCTGAGAAAAATATTATTGGTTACAGGGTGCTGAGAGCCAATAATCGCAATCACGAGTTTATGCAGTTAACAGGGCATGTGCATCCCGATACGGTTTTTGTCGATTCGATAAATATTGAAACACTAACGCGTTATGTTTATTACCGGGTGGCAGCAGTAAATAACCGTCACCAACACTCCGAACTATCCCCGGTACTTCAACTTATGCGCCCCGATTTATTACCCCCTGTTGAAGCCGTGTTTTACGACGTTTTTGTTACCGATAGTTGTGTAAATCTCAAATGGCACTGTAGTAGCAGCAGCGATGTGGCACAGCAAATGCTATACCGGCAAAGCGAATCGGACAAGGAGTGGAGTTTGCTGGCAAGTTTAGAGCCCGGCGTTTCATTTTATTCCGATAACGATGTGCTTACTAATGTTAAATATTTTTACACTGTAAGCAGTATCGATAGCTCCGGCCTTGTTTCGCCGGAGGCTTTTCCTGTTTCGGGGCGTCCTTACGATACCGGATATCGTGAAGCGATAAAGGAGCTTTCGGTAGTTTACGATGCTGAAAATAAAGTCGTTACATTGGAGTGGAATTACCAGCCATCGGACGATGAGAAATATTGGTTTGTGATTTATAAATCGATTGGCGAAGGTGATTATAAAGAATATAAAGCCGTAAGTAGTGAAGAGCGAATTTTCATCGACAGGTTTCCATCAGCAGGTCAATCGGGTTATGGTGTGTTGGTGAAAACATCAAAAGGTGGAATGTCTGATATGGTGAAAACGACGTTGATGATAGAGCTGGAATAAGAAAAGGCTGCCTTTTCAGACAGCCCTTTAATTTTTAATTAAAACGCGTACCCAATTGTAAAGTTGGTTGCAAACGACCAACGCCATGAGTTATCTGTAAATATGTTTTCGTTGTACTCTCCGTTCGAATAATAGTAATCAAATGTTTTGATGTTGTATAAATCGGCTCCAACTCCTGCGAAATTCCAATCGATTGAAAAAACATCTTTTATTATCCATTGTGCTCCAAATTTTAATCCGTATCCAAATCGATTAATCGAGAAGCCTGTTTTTATATCACTCAGACTTTGTTCTTCTTCAGTCGTTAATTGAACATCGGGAATGACAACATTTGTTTTGAAACCAATTGTTGCATATCTGAGGTAAGGCGCTATGTAAAAGCCACGACTACCTGTTTGGTTTCTTGAATAAATTCGATAGTCAAAGTGCAAGGTTGCTCCATTTAAGCTGGTGCCTTCAAGTATATCGATTAACAGTAAATCGTTAATTGCATCTTCCAGCCCAAATAGGTTTGGCCTTATGTACGATGCCGAAACCGAGGCTGAAGTGTAGTCGGTAATCAAGCGTTCGTATTGTATATTATATCTTCCGTAAGTTAGACCCAAAGGAGATGTTTTTATAATGTTTTCTTGTGAAAATGCGCTAATTGCAATCATGATTGCGAATAGTGTAATATATATTCGTCTCATTTGTATGTATTTTAAAGGTTTTGCAGTGGGTGAATTGATAAAAGCTTTGTTAGAAAGAATACCCGATTGTGAAACCGGTTCTTATTCCGGGAAGCCATAGAGGGATTTTCACAAGCAGGTAATCTCCGGTTGCTTCTATTTTGGCTTTTTTAGATATAAGGTTTATGCCTTTAATCGTATTTTCAACACTTTTTTCGAAGTATTCGTGATTAAAATTTTCAACTTCTTCTGTTACGTGATTGTAAACCATTTCTTTGACATTGCTTGTGAATTTGCCGGTTAGGGTCATACGTTCAACACCAATGCCCATAAAATAGAAGTCGATACTTATCTGGTCGCGAATAATCCATTGATATCCAATTTGAAATCCGACGCCAAAACTTGAAATTTTTGTGTCAATGTCGAATACATAATTGTCTTCATACTCATCACTGTACATGATGTCTAACAAATCAACTCCTTGTCCCCAGTAGCGCAAGTAAGGAGCCAGGTATAAGCCTCTCATTGCTCCTTTTTGTCCTAAATAAGTTCGGTAGTCGAGGCTAAAATGCATACTTCCCTTGAAATCTAAAAATTGAATTGCTTTGGGGTCAGTCTGAGTGTAGTACTTGTAGATATTGAAAAATGAAGTGCTTAAGTCCCAGTAGCCAACATTAAAATTAAGACTGCTTTTTTCGGTGAGAACTCGTTCGTAATTGACAGTGAAGTCACCATATTGGGTGCCTGCTAAGCCCAGTTTGACTGCGTTTTTCTGGGCATGTCCCATCAATGCAATCAGCATGAGGGATAGAAAAATGATTTTCTTCATAGAGGGGTTGAAAAATTAAATGTTTATAAATGATGTTTTGAAAATAAGATTATAAAGTTGGCAAATATATAGTTTTTGGTTGTATCTTGATATTTATTCTATTATTATATTTGAAACAAACCAAATTCAATTAGCTATGTTACGAATATTAGTTATTATGATGCTTGCTGTACTCTGTATTTTTTAAGGTTGCGAACAAGGCGATAAAAAGATAAAAATAGGATACCTTCAAATATCTGAAGATCCTGTTTTAAATACTGCCAAAGATGGTGTTTTTAAGGCACTTGCCGACTCGGGCTTTATAAATGGCACGACAACTTATATGGAATATACGATCCGTACAATACCGGTGAGTTTGTATCGCTCATGCAGGAGTGTATTCCAAATTTAAAAAGGGTAGGAATACCTTATAACAGTTCTGAAGCGAATGCTGAATATTCGTTTAAAATGTTTACTCGTGAATTTGAGCGTAGAGGGATTGAAGTTGTTTCCACTTTGGTAAATTCACCAAACGATATACTTACAGCAGGGCAGTACTTAACAAGCCGTAATGTCGATGCAATTTTAGCCGCTGCCGATAATGCCATTTACCTTGGTTTAAACGCGCTCGGGAGAATTGCAGCTGAATACAAACCTCCCTTGTTTGTTACCGATCCGATACAGGTCGAAAAGGTGCTTCAATTGGTTTGGGCGTAAATTACGAACGTTGGGGTTACCTGAGTGGGGCAAAAGCAATTGAACTGCTAAAAGGCCGAAGAGTAACGAAGCCCATTGAACCCATTACCGAAATGGAATTAATTGTAAATATCAAAGCTGGTGTCGATCAAGGGCTTAATATATCACAAGGCATTATCGATAAAGCAACAAGGGTTATAGACTGAATATGAATCTTATAAAAAAAGCTGCCAGAGAAATCTGGCAGCTTAACTATTATTTTCGTATTGTTCTTATGAACACTTTGGTGCTTTGCCTGTAGCTTTTTCCACGTACCATTTTAATTCGTACGATGACGGGCGCTCAAGCGGCAAGCCGTAAACCCTGTCCATAATAAGCGATGACAGAACACCGAGTGCCCTTGAAACACCAAACAGTACGGTGTAGAACGT
>JAQICD010000262.1 GCA_027858715.1 Prolixibacteraceae bacterium | reverse complement strand
AGAACATATTTAAAAATTTTGCCGCAGTATTTCCTTTTATCAGCCTTTGCGATTATCAAAAGTGGGAAAGCCCCGTTGTGAAATCTTATCATGTATTTGCCACACCAACCATCTATTTGCTGGATAATAAACGGGAGATATTGCTTCGCCCTAACTCTATTAGTCAATTGGATTCTTGGGTAGATTGGTATTTAGTACAAGGCAATAAATGAAAATTTTGTCTATGACAAGTGAAAAAATGGCGGAATAAAAACCAACGAAACGCTAACAATATAGGATTTAAGGCACCGTTGAGTAAAAAAAAGAGGTAGAAAGCTTGCAACTTACTACCTCTTTTTTCATGCAGGATGATGGAATCTCAAAGCTCAATGGTGTTTTTCCGCCAGCTGTCGGAGGGCTAAGCCGCTGTTAGTCAAAAGATACACCTATGGGGATTTATTGTTATTGTTGGCTTTTTTTATTCATCTTTCAGTCAGCTTTTTTGTTTTCTGCTAATATTTTCAATTCTGGGAAGCTCCTTGTTTCTATTTTCAGAACTTCCCGGACGCAACTTCCCCATTCAGCCAAAATCATGCATTCGAGCTGTTTGTTTTTTATGTTACCATTATTTAAAAGAGCGATTTTTGGGGCAACGCAACCTCTCCCCCGTTTAGCTTGCGTAACTGCCTGTCCCGATAAAACATCGTGAAGGGGTTTACTGTCTGTCGTTTGTAACGACACATTGTTATTTGGTTGCTGCAAACATCAAATAACTTCTTCCTTCAACACGTTGCTTAAAGATGCATAGTTTCGCTGTAACCCGTAAGGTTGAAATATGAAACCGACAATCTGTAACCTGAAACTTGCAACCTGTAAGCAATAACCTGAATCCCCAAAAATCATTATTTTTGCCTCTCGAAAGTTATATATTATGAAGATAGGGGATATCGATTTAGGGCAAATGCCGCTTTTTCTGGCGCCAATGGAAGATGTAACATATAAATCGTTTCGTTATATGTGCAAAAAGTTTGGTGCTGATGTGATGTACACCGAGTTTATTTCTAGTGAGGCGTTGATTCGTGATGTGAAAAAGACCAGGCAGAAAATGACCCTTTTCGATTTCGACCGCCCTGTGTCCATTCAAATATTTGGACATCAAATCGATTCCATGGTCGAGGCTGCAAAAGTGGCTGAAGCGTTTGAACCCGATTTTATCGACATTAACTACGGATGCCCCATGAAACGTATAGTGAAAAAGGGGGCTGGTTCGGCCATGTTGCAGGATGTGCCCAAAATGGTTGAAATGACCAGCCGAATTGTCGATGCTGTAAAGTTGCCGGTTACAGCTAAAACCCGACTGGGGTGGGACGAGAATAGTAAAAACATTGTTGAAGTAGCCGAGCGAATGCAGGATACCGGCATTGCTGCCCTTGCCATTCATGGTCGTACACGTAAGCAGCTTTATACCGGACAGGCCGACTGGAGCCTTATTGCCGATGTGAAGAACAATCCTCGTATGCATATTCCCATAGTTGGTAACGGCGATATTAACGGTCCGCAAAAAGCTGAATATTTTCTGAAACAAACCGGTGTTGATGGCCTTATGATTGGTCGTGGCGCAATTGGCCGCCCATGGATTTTTAAAGAGGTTAAACATTATTTCGCAACGGGCGAAGTGATGCCTCCTCCTACAGTCCCCGAGGTAGTGCAGAATGTAAAAGACCAGCTTACTATATCGCTGGAATGGAAAGACGAACCACGGCGAGCCATCTTCGAAATGCGCCGCCATTTTGCAAAATATTTTCCGGCATTACCCGATTTTAGACCTTTGCGCATTGAGTTGCTAAGAGCAGAGGAATACGATGATGTTATCCGTATTCTTGACGAAATTGCTAAAAAATATCACGATGCAAGGGTCGATTATACCGGTGTTAGTCTGGGCTAAAACAGGTATGGGCAGAAAATCAAAAGGCCAATTATGGCTGCGATAATAGATGCGATCAAAACAGCTCCGGCTGCAATGTCTTTGGCTTTTTTAATCAGTAGGTTTTCTTCTAAAGTAATTGCATCGCCCAATTTTTCGATGGATGTGTTAAGTGCTTCGGTTGCTAAAACCAGCCCTATGCTCAAAAGAACTAAAATCCATTCGGTACGTGTTATGCCAAAAACAAAACCTGCGACTACCACTGCTATTGCAACAATTATATGAATAAGTGCGTTGCGTTCTGTTTTAAAAAACATTATGAGTCCGTTTATCGCAGGCTTGAAAAAGTTTTTGGTCATATCTAATTATCTTTGATCATCGTGTTTCAATAATAATTACTCCATTTGCCCCTTTGCTTCCGTAAATGGCTGCCGAACCATCTTTTAGTACATCAATGCTTTGAACATCGCATGGGTTTATGTGTATTAATGTGTTCATAATTGATCCGTCAACAATGTATAGTGGTGTGGTACTAGCATTTATAGATCCTTTTCCCCTGATAAGAATCTCCTGTTCACTACCCGGTGAATTGTTGGTTGCTGTTACCGAAACACCTGGGAAACGACCTTTTATCAGCTCGTATATGTTATTGTATTTACAGAAATCAACCTTGTCGGGAGTAAGGTTACTGTGCGCATAAGCATTTTCTGTTTTAGTGGTATAGCCATATCCTATCGAAATCAATGCTTCGTTAATATCGTCTTTTACAAACTCCAGGTTTACAAAAACAGAGTCTGTTTTGGGTTTAACCCTAATCTTTTGGGGCTCAAAAGCTTCGTTTCGGAAAAAGAGCACATCACGGGGTTTGCAAACAATGGTAAACGAACCGGTAGAGTCTGTTATGGATTTTGCCCCGGTTTTTTTCGACTCAATTACAATATTCTGAAGTCTTAAATTCTTGAACACCGATACTTCGCCGTAAACCACGCGGCTTTGAGCGAAAATACCCAATGGGAGCATAAAGATCAATGCAAAGAGTGTAAGGCTTATTCTTGAATTCAGTGAAAAAAAGTGTTTTTTGTTTGTAGTGGAAACTGCTTTGTTTCCTTGTTGATAAAGTTGTGTTTTCATGACCGTTTATTTTAAATGTTCTTCTTAAACCAATTAGTCAGTTTTATAACTGCTGTAGCCTTCTTAAGGCCAAATTGTAAGTAAATGACAACCATAAAACACATTTACCCTTATTTCATGTTAATGATTATTTTCCCGCCGGTCATTTTTTGCTGGTAACTATCAATGGCTTCATTTATCATTTGCATCTTATAAGTTTTTTTAATGTTTGCTTTTAGTTCGCTTTTTAACAACGATTTTACTTTACTGATTGTTTGTAGTGTGCAAAAGATATTCTGCGATGATGTCCAGTGGCCAAGGAAAAAGCCCTCGATACTTTTTTTGTTTTGGAGAATATTACGGGGATCGGCACAAAATGGATCGCCCGATAAATTGGCATACAACACGATCTTGCTTCCTGTTGGGGCTGCATTAATAATTTGTGAAGTGTGTTCGCCTCCTACAGCATCGAAAAATAAGTTGGCTTTTAGCTTTGCCGATAAACTTGTAAGTTGAGTTTCAAAATCATCGTCTTCGGTATTAAGAATATATTGGGCACCCAGTTCGTTAAGTTGTTTTACATGCTCGCTCCGACGCACGATGTTTATTAGCGCTATGTTTTCGTTTTTGCACAATCGTACAAGCATTTTCCCCAAAACGCTGGCAGCTGCGTTGTTAACTATAGCTATGTGTTTGCCGGCTTTAGCTATTTTTATAAAAGCCATTGCTGTCATCGGATTTACAAGCATCATTGAGGCCTGCTCAAAGTCGATGTTGTTGCCAAAAGGAATTACATGCATAGCACTTGTAACCATGTATTCAGCCCAGGTACCACCACGGCCTGCCGACGAGGTGCATGCTACATTTTTCCCTTTTCGCAAATTGGCAATGAAGCCACCTCCTGATTTCACAACCGTTCCACTGCCTTCGATACCGGGTATTACAGGGTAGTCAGGACGCGTGGCAAAAGTACCGTTCAGCAAGCTGATGTCGGAAGGGTTTATGGGCGCAGCGTGCATTTTAACCAACACTTCGCCTTTGCCGGGAATGGGTATGGGCAGTTCCTTTATTTGTAGTTTTTCTTTCGGGCCATGCTGCACAATGGCTTTCATTGTTTTGGGCTGTTGATTCATGTTTTGTAGTATAATTTATATTTCTTTTTTACTCACAAAGCTAGTATTTCTGAGTAAATGTTTATTTTTGAACTAAGCTTAGGGAACTGTTTGAATCTTGTTTTTGAAAGATGTCAACCTGAAATTTAAGTTTTTAATCTGGTAAAATAATGTAATGAGCGTAAATATTTATAAATACCTTGGATATATTCAACTGTTTGCAGGTTTTGGTGCAGTTACAGGTGGTTTACCTTTTGTATTGACTCCCGATGGTTCAAAAACGGGCTTAAGTGTTGAGGTGCTTGATGGCACTCCTTTTCATAATTTTCTTTTACCCGGCCTTTACCTGGTGCTGTTTGTTGGTGCTGCACAGCTTGTTGGCGCATTTCTTAGTTTAAATTTTAAAAAAGTATCGGGTATAGTGGGAGTGGTTACCGGTGCTTTATTTTTGTTGTGGGTTTTCCTGCAGCTCTATTATGCAGGCTTTATTAATTATATGCAGCCTGCATTTTTTGCATTGGCCACGTTGGAGGTAATTTTTGGAGTTAAAATTATTAAACAAGCAAAGCAATAATTGTATGTTTTGGCAACACCTGACTCTGAACTTTCAGTAAAACAATGTTTGCTTGTTTTTTAAATAACAGAGTTGGTTTTTGTGTCGGGGAAAATAATTGACGGTTTAAAAATTTTTGCCTCTTCAAAATCCATCGACGCATATGAAATGATGATTACAATATCGTCAACTGCAACTTTACGCGCTGCCGGACCGTTCAGGCAAATTGTACCACTGCCCCGATCGCCTTTTATTACATAAGTCTCAAGTCGTTCTCCGTTATTAATGTTCACCACCTGTACCTTTTCGTTTTCGATCAGGTTCGCAGCATCTATCAAATCCTCATCAATGGTAATACTTCCTACATATTGCAGGTTTGCTTCGGTAACCCTTACTTTGTGTATTTTCGATTTACAAACTTCAATAAACATCGCTTTAAAACTTTACATTATCAATTAATCGTACCTCACCACAGTAAACAGCTATGCAGCCTATTTTGTTGACGGCTTCGTTCCAGTGGGTGATAGACTGAAGCGTTTTGTTGTCAACAATATCAAAGTACTCAGTTTCAAGATATGGATTGGCATCGATGGTTGAAACTACCCAATTCTTAATTTCATCAACCGATGAATCCGGTGTTTTTTTTACTGCTTCGAAAAGCGTTTTCGATATTACAGTTGCATTTTTTTGTTGTTCGGCTGTAAGCCTTTTATTGCGCGAGCTCATAGCCAGTCCGTCGGGCTCGCGAACAATATCGCACGGAACAATTTCTGTATGGTAACCCAGCTGCGTGGTCATGTTTTGAATAATGGCCAGTTGCTGGAAATCTTTCATTCCGAAAAAGGCTTTGTCGGGCTGTACAGCATCAAACAGTTTGCTTACAATTTGTGCTACGCCGTTAAAATGCCCCGGCCTGTGTTCGCCTTCCATCACTTCTCCCAGTTTTCCGAAATTAAATTGACGGGTGTCTTCTTCGGGATACATCTCGTTTGCCGAAGGTGCAAAAACCAATTCACAGGGTGTGTTCTTTAGCATCGCCAGATCAGCATTGAGGTTGCGCGGGTAGTTGTCGAGGTCGCTTTTGTTGTTGAATTGTGTCGGATTCACAAAAATACTTACCACTACAAAACCTGTTTGTTCTCCGGCTTGTTTCATCAGCGACAAATGGCCACGATGAAGTGCACCCATTGTGGGAACAAAACCGATACTATTACCGACCTCTTTTTGAAGGGAAATTGCTTCCTTTAATGCTTCTTTTGTGTGTACTAACTTCATTTCCGATATATATTGCCTCTGCAAAGTAAATACAAATTCATTAAATATTGAATCGACTTGAGATTTTTCGATAAAGAGTAAGAAAATTGAACATCAACTTAAACTTTGCAGGCTCGATTAACGCGTAGTGAGGTTTTTATATGGTAAATATCCCGAAAAATTACTACTTTTGCATAATTATATATCGAAAGATAGAATGGAAAAGAAAAAAATATTATTTATTTTTCAAGAGATTACTCCTTACTTACCAGAATCCGAAAAATCAAAAATTGGCAGATTTCTACCACAAGGCATCCAGGAGCAGGGAAAGGAAATTCGTACGTTTATGCCCCGTTATGGGGCGGTAAACGAACGCAGAAACCAACTTCACGAAGTAATCAGGCTTTCAGGAATGAACTTGATTATCGATGACATGGATCATCCGTTGATTATCAAAGTAGCATCTATTCAGGCTGCTCGTATGCAGGTTTACTTTATCGACAACGAAGATTATTTTCATCACAAATACTTAACCGTTGATAAACAAGGTAAATTGTTCGAAGATAACGACGAACGTGCAATATTTTATGCTAAAGGTGTGCTCGAAACAGTAATTAAACTACGTTGGGCACCCGATTTGATTCATTGCCAGGGATGGTTTGGTGCAATTGTTCCGTTGTTAATTAAAAAATCGTATGCTGACGACCCTTTATTTTCAGGTTCGAAGGTGGTTTATACGGTTCATAACGATGCGTTTAACGAAACACTCGATCCGAAAATGTTGGACAAATTAACCAGTGACTATATTTCGAAAGAAGATGTTGCTGTATTACAGGAGCCAAACTATTTAAATATTAGTAAGCTTGCCTTGCAGTATGCCGATGGAATCATTATTGGAAGTCCCGAAATTGATCCTGCCGTGGCTGCTGAAATTAAAAACAGCAATTTGCCGGTACTTGAATACCAGGGCGAGGAGGAATATGTTGAGGCTTACAATAAATTTTACGATACAATATTAAGTAACGACTAATACAGAAAATTTAAATTAAGAAAGGAGGGCTAAGCCCTCTTTTTTTTTGTCAGCTCATTTTTTCAAACTAAATTGTCAATAATTTAACATCTTGAACTTTTTAACATCTTAATCAAATACAGTATGTGCGGAATTGTAGGTTATATAGGCACAAAAAATGCCTATCCCATTTTATTAAAAGGACTAAAAAGACTGGAGTATCGTGGTTACGACTCGGCCGGCGTGGCTTTAAGGGTTAACGGAAATACCGAAATTTATAAGAAAAAAGGCAAAGTTTCGGAGCTCGAAAACTTTTGCGCCGATAAAAATACATTTTCCAATATTGGCATTGCTCACACCCGCTGGGCGACCCACGGCGAACCCAACGATGTTAATGCGCATCCGCATCGTTCGATGAAGGGGCATTTTACAATTATTCACAACGGGATTATCGAGAATTACGAAAGATTGAAGAAAGACCTGGTTGCTAAAAATTATACGTTTTATGGTGAAACCGATTCGGAAATCCTGGCCAACCTTATCGAATATATGTATGTTGAAGATGGAATGCAAAGCGCCGAAGTGGCTGTTCGTATGGCACTTACTCGTGTGGTGGGTGCGTATGGTCTTGTGGTAATGTGTAACGACGAGCCTGATAAGCTTATCGCAGCCCGTAAAAGTAGTCCGTTGGCCATAGGCTTGGGCGAAGGCGAATATTTTCTCGCTTCAGACGCTTCGCCAATAGTTGAATACACGCGTAATGTGGTCTATTTGAACGATAGCGACGTAGCCATTATCACGCCCGATAGCTTTACGCTTAAAACAGTACAGAAAGATGAAGAGATAACGCCCGATGTTCAACGTGTTGAGTTGAGTGTTGGCGAGCTGGAAAAAAATGGCTTCGACCATTTTATGCTCAAAGAAATTTTCGACCAGCCCCGAACCATTGCCGACTCTTTTCGCGGACGAATTCATCCCGAAACCAAAGAGGTATTTCTGGGTGGGTTAAACGAGGTTATGCCCCGTATTCTGGATGCCAAACGAATCATTATTATTGCATGTGGTACATCGTGGCATGCCGCACTTATTGGTGAATACCTGATTGAAGAGTATGCCCAGGTACCCGTTGAGGTGGAATATGCCTCGGAATATCGTTACCGCCGGCCTATTATTCGCGAAGACGATGTGGTGCTGGCCATTAGTCAGAGTGGCGAAACAGCCGATACGCTGGCTGCCATTCGGTTGGCCAAAGAAAAAGGAGCTCTGGTGCTGGGCATCTGCAACGTGGTGGGTTCGAGTATTGCCCGCGAAACTCATGCTGGTATTTACACACACGCCGGGGTCGAAATTGGTGTGGCTTCAACCAAAGCCTTTACCGCACAGGTTACCGTGCTTACCTTGCTGGCCATGCGACTGGCACGGGTGCACAAGGCCATTAGCGACGAGCGTTACTACAATGTAATTAACGACCTGATTGCCATTCCCGATAAAATTAACTTGATACTCGAAAAGCACGAACAGATAAAACAAATTGCCGAAAAGTATAAAGACAATGACAATGCACTGTATCTGGGGCGCGGATATCTTTTCCCGGTGGCACTCGAAGGTGCATTAAAGCTGAAAGAAATCTCGTACATTCATGCCGAAGGATACGCCGCAGGCGAAATGAAACATGGCCCTATTGCGCTGGTCGATAACAATATACCGGTGATGGTTGTGGCTGCCAAGGATCGCTATTACGAAAAAGTAGTGAGCAACATTCAGGAAGTGAAAGCTCGTAAAGGGAATATTATTGCCGTGGTTACCGAGGGCGACAGCCTGTTGCGCGATATGGTAGAAGACATTATGGAAATTCCAAAATCGGACGATGTGGTAACTCCGTTGTTGGCCGTGGTGCCTCTCCAGCTTTTTGCCTACTATATCTCGGTGTTGCGCGGCTGCGATGTCGATCAGCCCCGGAACCTGGCCAAATCGGTAACGGTTGAATAAACAGAAGGGAGAAGAATATGGGTGATGAACATTTTATGGATAAAGCCATAAAACTGGCGGTTGATAATGTGAAAAAGGGTGGTGGTCCTTTTGGGGCGGTAATTGTAAAGGATGGTGAGATTGTGGCTCATGGCACCAACCGGGTAACTGCCGAGAACGATCCCACGGCACATGCCGAGGTAAAAGCCATACGCGAGGCTTGTCGCAAACTGGGCACCTTCGACCTCTCGGGCTGCACGATTTACACCTCGTGTGAGCCTTGCCCAATGTGCTTTTCGGCTATTTACTGGGCTCACCTCGATGCAGTATATTACGCTGCCGACCACTACGATGCAGCAAAAGCCGGTTTCGACGATGCCTTTATTTACGATGAAATAAAAAAGCAGCCCGACGAACGAAAAATCAGCTTTAAAAAACTGGACTTTGAGCAGCACTTTCAGCCATTCGGCGAGTGGATTGGCAGCGAAACCAAAACGAAATACTGATGCAGGGAGAGCGGCTCGATAAAGCGTTTTTTGAAGCCGACCCACTTTTGGTGGCACAGAACCTGCTTGGCAAAGTCATTGTGCGGCAGTTCGACGACCATAGTAAAAAGCGTTACCGCATAAGCGAAACCGAGGCATATCGTGGCGAAGACGATTTAGCCTGCCATGCTGCAAAGGGGCGTACCGCTCGCACCGAGGTCATGTACCATGCCGGTGGTAAAGTTTATGTTTACCTGGTGTATGGTATGTATTGGATGCTGAATTTTGTAACTTCGGGATTCAATTATCCGGCAGCCGTTTTGATACGTAGCGCGGGCGAAATTACCGGCCCCGGAAGGCTGGGGCGCGAGTTGCAACTCGACAAAACCTTTTATGGCGAAGATTTATACGATTCGCTACGAATATGGGTGGAAGATGAAGGCCGTGAAGCCCCGGTTTTTATAGCCACACCGCGCATTGGCATCGATTATGCCGGCGAATGGGCAAAAAAAGAATGGCGCTTTGTGTTGGGATAGATCTTAGATTTTAGACGTTAGATATTAGATTCGCTTTGTAAAACGCATAATGTAAACGACTTAATCAGATATTGTATTAAAATACAAGCAATTCATTGTCAGCGACTTAAAAAAGATTAACGAACTATTGTGTTGAGAAAAGCTATAAAAAACAAAAAAAACAGTGAGTTCGTCAACACAAACAGTACGTTCATCACAATAAAACGGCTGTTCGTCAAAAAATGAATACAGATAAGGCCGTATGTAATATGAAACTAAAAAATCAGTATTTTTGTTGAGTAAACATATACCGCAAAGACGCCAAGGCGCAAAGAGAAAATTATTATATTGTGTCCTTTGTGACGCACTTAGTGCACTTTGTGGTTGAATTAATAAGAAAAGGGAATAAAGAGGAAAACAACATTGCACTTTTCATTAAAAACATATCGTCAAATTTTTAAATCCATCAGAAGGGTTCTGTTGGTGGTGGCTGCTATGGTGTCGGTTGAGGTTTTACTCCTGGCAACACTTTCAGCTCAAATTACCCAGACTTTTACGAGTAGTGGTACTTTTAAAGTTCCAGCTGGTGTAACATCGATAACGGTTGAATGTTGGGGCGCAGGGGGCGCAGGAGGAGGTTCTACAGAAAACAGAGATGGTGGCTCTGGAGGTGGCGGTGGTGGATATTGTACAAATACATTTACAGTTTCACCTGGACAGAGTATAACTGTAACTGTTGGGGTTGGTGGTTCCGGTAGTTATGGAGACGGGGCAGATGGTTCTGCATCTTCTTTTTTAAGTTTAACAGCAAATGGAGGTGCTGGTGGTGGTGCAAATGAGGGTGCTGTTGGCAGTGGAGGGACTGCTACTGGAGGTTCAACTAATACTAACGGGAGCGATGGAGCAGTTGGTGGCAATTCTGGAGGTGATGGAGGTGATGGAGCAAATGGGGGAACTGGTGGAGTAGGAAATACAGATGATAACGGAGGTAATGGCACAATTCCTGGTGGCGGTGGTGGTGGTGGTGAAGATTCTGGAGGCAGGTGGGGTGATAGGGAAGGTGGCGATGGTGCCAATGGCCTTGTAGTTGTTTCTTTTTCTGTACCTGCCGGTTATTGTATTGGCTATGCAGCAAATGTGTATTCTGAATCGGGAGTTGACAGCCCCGGTAATTCAATTGGAACTTATGATGATAATTATGCAACATTAGCAGATGCGGGAGATGAATTAATACTTGACTTAACCGGTGGTGATATATTAAAGTCAGGTGGTAGTCTTGATATTCGCTGGAGAAGAAACCCATTCACGGGGGGTGATCCCTCAGTATTAGTAGAGATATCAGCAGACTTATCAAGCTGGACAACTATTTACGACAATACAGTAACCAGTACTACGGTTTACACTGAGTCGTTTACTCTTCCTGAGGATGTACGTTATGTTAAGTTTACTGAGAATAATATATATGATTTAGACATAGATGGTTTGTTTTACTCGGCAGTATGTTCTACAGACCCCATTTTTAGTATTAATCCTTCATCCATCGATTTTGACTATGTAGCTTCGGGCAGCACAGATACGCAAACATTCACTCTCACAGGAAGTAACCTCGACGGAACCGATGTTGCTATTACCGGCTCATCTGATTTCCAAGTATCAACCGATGGTTCAACTTTTTCAAATTCAGTTACTATTTCAGGGTATGGGACTTCCATATCGCAAGATATCTATGTTCAGTTTGCCCCAACTGGTTCTCCTAATGATTACAATGATAATGTTGGTGTTTCGGGAGGGGGTGTAACTTCTGCTGAGAATGTTTCGGTAACAGGCACCTCAATTATAAACTATTGTATCCCATCAGTTGCAAATAATATGCGGTATATCGATCGTGTTCGGTTAGGGACAATTGATAACACTCCGACAGGCACAGGTTTTACAACGGGCGGGTATGCCGATTATACCGGTTTATCCACTGATTTGGATGTAGGAGAACAAGGAGTATCTATAACTATTAATGTGTATTCAAATACTACATATGGAATCCATGTTTGGATTGATTGGGATCAGGATGGTGAGTTTATACAGACTGGCGATAATATCATATGTGACTATGGATTAGATAATAATGGTGATAATCAGGAAACATATACATTCAATGTTCCATCTGATGCTGCACTTGGAACTACAAGAATGAGGGTGCGATTAATTTTTAATAATAATTCTTGTGACAATTCTTGTCTTGATTTTGATTATGGCGAAGTTGAAGATTATACTCTTAACATCGTTCCACCTGTATCAATAACCACCGGTTCCATTTCTCCATTATCATACTGTCCCGGTTCTTCGGTGAGTGTGCCCTACTCAATAACGGGAACGTTTAACTCCGGCAATATGTTCACCGCTCAACTGTCCGATGAAAACGGTTCTTTTGCCAGTCCTGTTGATATTGGTACATTAACATCACAAACTTCCGGTACAATATCGGCTACTATACCGTCTTCCGGTATTGTTGATGGCAGCGGTTATCGCATTCGTGTAGTTTCCAGCGACCCTGTTTTTACCGGAATCGATAATGGTAATGACATTTCTATTGGTTCGCCTGAATTGATTACATCCCCCGGAAGCCAATGTAAATATGGCACTGATGTAACGGTAACGGTTAGCGCTTCGTCTTCTCAATCGGGAATATTCCGGTGGTACTCCGATGCAGCCGGGACAAACTTGTTACAAGAATCAGTTTCTAATGAAACATCTTCTGATTATACAGTTGCAATATCCTCTAGTCAAACCTATTATGTTGAGTTAGAGGCGGGGGGGTGTTCTTCTCCAATAACACCCGTAAATGCCTATGCCATCATTCCCCCAACCCTGAACGCCACGGCAGGAGGTGCCTTTTGTGAAGGATCAACAGTATATCTATATAGTGATGGTTCCGGATATGATAACTTATACTGGGAGGCGCCAAATGGATTTTATTCAACCGATGAAGATCCGGTTATCAATAATGCAACAACTGATACGAGTGGTACATATACCGTACATACCAGTACTTTAAGTGGTGTAAACCTGGTGACGAATGGTGATTTCGAAGAAGACAACGTTGGATTTACAAGTGAATATAATTATGAGGAAGATTTGGTGGGAGTTGATGATGAACTTGTGCCCGAAGGGGCTTATTCTGTTACAAATTTACCGAGCAATGTTCATAATAATTTCTGCAATAGTTGTCCAGATAAAACTACTGGAACTGGACTACAAATGGTAATCAATGGCTCAACCGTTTCGGGCGATAGTATATGGATGCAAAAAGTTAATGTTGTTATGAATACAGAATACCAGTTTTCATATTATGTTCAGTCGGTTGTTAATGATGATGATGACTCTCCTTCTGAACTCCAATTTTATGTCAATGGAAATGAAGCAGGACCAATATATACTGCAGATTCAACTACCGGCTTGTGGACTCAGTTTTTTTATAATTGGAATTCCGGCTCAAGTACGGAGGCATATCTTTCATTGGTTAATCGCAATACACAACCCGGCGGCAACGACTTTGCCCTCGACGATATTGTTTTCCAACACACTTGTACTGCCGAAGCATCTGTCGATGTGACAGTAGGTTCCGGCTTTGTGCCCGACGTAACGATCTCTGCCGATCCCGGTGAAACGATTTGCGATGGTGATTTAGTAACTTTTACAGCAACTCCTATTAATGGTGGTTTAACTCCTTCGTATCAATGGTATCGAAATGGAAGCCCGGTTACCAATGAGATAAACAGCACATTTACCCCTGTTACAATTAATGATCTGGATGAAATTTATTGCGAAATGACTACAAGCCTGGCTTGTATTTCGGGAAGTGCCACGGTCAATTCAGATACTTTAACGATCAATGTTATAGAACCGCCAACAGCCATTGCCGGGGATGATCTGTTTTCATGTGGCTTAAGCCCCGTAGAAATAACAAGTGGTGCAAGTGCTACAAACGACTCTATTATAGAGTGGACAACCTCTGGTACTGGTGTTTTCTCCGATGCTACTTCTTTAACAGCATGTACTTATACGCCCAGTGCTGCTGACGTGACTGCTGGTAGCGCTACAATAACGCTAACTGCTTACGGAAATACTCCTTGTGGAGATGCAGTTGCAACCAAAACTTTAACCTTTACCGATCCAATTGATGTTAAGGCCGATTATCTTTACAACAACTACTGTCCGCAATTTCTGCCCCCGGTTAGTTTTAATAACGATGATGATCCAAGACCTCCGGGGCGTACTGAGTTGAATTTTGTACTTGTACCTTTAAATGCTTCAGCCGACTGGCAATTTGAGTTGGACTTCAGCATTACGGCTGATCCGGTTTTAGTTGTGACGTTAGATATTGATAGCCTTGCTGTAATTGAAAATGGTTCAGAGATAAATGCTACGGGCGGTGTTTACACGGCAGGTGCTTCAACCGATACAATTTACATCAATGCTTTTGTTGTTAATCAGCCCGGTCATTCGCTCGATGTTATTATTGATGTTATAAATGTTGTATCTGCGGGATGTGTTGAAAACGAAGAAGATAACAATACAGCAACCATCACCATTTATCCTATGCCTGCCATTGGCAAGTTCGAGTAATCAATAAAATTTATTAAACCGCTGAGACGCCAAGGTGCAAAGAAAATTATATTTCTTTCTTCGTGGTATTTGTGCACCTTCAAATGCCTAATGGCATTGGGCAGATGTGTATAAATGATATCATTTAAGAGGCTGAAGTAATTGTTAAAGCATTAACCCGTAGGGTTCAATATTAATCACCTCCGGGTAAAACCGGAGGTTAAGCACATCGCAAGTATTTTCACAACCCCGGAGTGGGTTGAATTTTTCAGCGCAATACAAAACATAAAACGATCAATAATATATTATATCATAATCCACCCGAATTCCGAAGTGATCCGTTATTGAGATATGGCTCCTTCGGAGCATTTGGTGCAGTGACAAACTGCTAACCCACCAATAACTCAATGACTCAATGACTAATGACTAATGACCAATGACCAATGACTAATGACCAATGACCAATGACTGTTTTACTATTTTACCTCTTTAAAAAACTCCTCATCCGGTGAAGCAGCCTACGCTTTAAGGTAACATGCATTTTCCGTAACGGCTTACGGTTAAATTTCTTAACATATTCATTCAGCGGCACGGCCAGTTTTTCCGGGTTTTCTTCTATCCATTGGGTTACTGCATTATATTGCTCCACCTGTTCGCCAAATTCTAAAAAAGGGAAATTCTTTCTCATTTCCGGTATGCACACATAAATTTCATCGGCTAAATCTCTTTTTTGAACCCACTTATGAAAACGTTTGATAAACAAATCGAAACCGTTTTGAGAAACCATAGCTGTAAAAAACCGTAGTACTTTCACGTTTTTAATGTCCATGCTAAATAAATCTCTGGCTCGGGTAATTTTATTCAGCTCCTCGTAGTCATCTTCGGCCATATCACGCATAGGAGAAACAATATACACCTTTTCAAATTTGCCATATTGCTTCAAATAACGCTTTAAGTAATACTCAAACCGCCTGAACGAGCCACCCGAGCCTCCATCGGCAAAACTGCTTTTCAGGTATCGCTGGTTTTCTTTTTCGTGGTTTTTAATTGTTTGGTCAGGGAAAATCAACGGTATCGCCGATGTAGCCATCAGCAAGTCAAGCATATCCGTTTTTTTGTGACGGTTAAACATATTCGATGCCCATAAGGTGGCCAGTCTCTGGTATGAAAAGGCAAGCACATACGAGTCGAACGGGCAGTCATCAAAAGTTTTGATGCCGGCCGTGTCCAGAAAATCACCCAGTAACTTTCGCAACGGCGATGTGTTGAAAGGCACAAAATTCTCACGAAAATAAATACTCGACGTTGTTACCGGGAACAACACCTCTTTCTTAAAA
>JAQICD010000209.1 GCA_027858715.1 Prolixibacteraceae bacterium | reverse complement strand
GATTATTATAATACTTTTTAATTACAAACTTGTTTTTCTAACAATTTTTTATGAACAATAGTACCTAAATGCATTAAAAACCTTCTTTTTTGGTAATTTATGTGTTTAATAACATGTTAAAGCCGCCGAAAGCACAAATAAAACACACTAATAATTCATTTAAATTAAAGCAGTATATTGATCTATATTTCCGACAAAATTCAATCAAACATTTCAAACAACTATCATAAATACAAGCTTTCGTTAAAATACCCTACCCCTAAATTTAAGGGAAAAGTTTTTTTATTGGTCTTGAAACCTAAAACTTGAAATTATTCCCATTATCTCATCCTCCCAGTGCCCAAAACTCACCCCAGTGCTTAATTCTCACTCTATACAATATAATAGTAGTACAAATAAAGTGTGGTGTGAAGTGTGCTGTGTTACGAAATAATTATGATTGAGCAAGATATTAAAAATAAAATGCAAAAAACTTGAACTTTTTGCACAGATGTGTTTATTTTGTTGGTTCTTAAAAAAAGCGATTAAATTCATAATAACTTAAATATCTAGTAATTAAAACGATTAATATTATGTCGAAAATTAAAATTGGTATTAACGGTTTTGGCCGTATCGGCCGCTTGGTGTTCCGCGCCGCTCAAAATTTTGATAACGTACAAGTAGTAGGTATCAACGACCTTATCGACGTTGAATACATGGCTTATATGTTAAAGTACGATTCTACTCATGGCCGCTTTAACGGTACTGTAGAAGTAAAAGATGGTAAACTTGTTGTTAATGGAAACGCTATCCGCGTAACTTCTGAAAGAAACCCTGCTGACTTGAAGTGGGATACAGTTGGCGCAGAATACGTTGTTGAATCAACCGGATTATTCTTAACAAAAGAAAGTGCTAACGGACACATTGAGGCTGGTGCCAAAAAAGTGATCATGTCGGCTCCTTCAAAAGACGACACTCCAATGTTTGTTTGCGGTGTAAACCTCGACAAATACACAAAAGATATGCAGTTTGTTTCAAATGCTTCATGTACCACCAACTGCTTGGCTCCTATAGCCAAAGTATTGAACGACAAGTTCGGTATTGTAGAAGGTTTAATGACTACTGTTCACGCCACTACTGCTACACAAAAAACTGTTGATGGTCCTTCGATGAAAGACTGGCGCGGTGGACGTGGTGCCGGACAAAACATTATCCCATCGTCAACTGGTGCTGCTAAAGCTGTAGGTAAAGTAATTCCTGAATTGAACGGTAAACTTACCGGAATGGCTTTCCGCGTTCCTACTCCTGATGTATCTGTAGTTGACCTTACTTGTCGCCTTGAAAAAGGTGCTTCTTACGAAGAAGTTTGCAAGGCAATGAAAGAAGCTTCAGAAGGTGAATTGAAAGGTGTACTTGGTTACACTGAAGACGCGGTTGTTTCTAACGACTTTGTTGGTGAAACCAAAACTTCGGTATTTGACGCTGATGCAGGAATTTCGTTGAACGACAATTTCGTAAAAGTTGTTAGCTGGTATGACAATGAAATGGGCTACTCAACAAAAGTTGTTGAATTAATTGAGCACATGTTCGCTGTTGATAAAGCTTAATAAACAAAAGCAATATATATAGTAAAGGCATCCTGATTTATCTTATCGGGGTGTCTTTTTTTTAGTCATTAGTCATTAGTGAAATAGTCATTAATGAAAATAGTCATTGGTCATTAGTGAAATAGTCATTGGTTCCCGAAGCAAGATTCCCGATTTTCGGGACAGGCAGGGACTGGTCGCTAAACCGCCCAGCATTGGTCATTAGTAAAAAGTGCATAAGTGCATGGGGGCATAAGATCATGAGGGACAACAATCCATCATTCCAGTTTTCCAAATTATTAAGTCATTAGTCATTAAGTCATTAGTAACCAAAGAGAAATCAGGGATTTCACAGAGAGTCGATTTATCCTCTCATTTTTATATGTTGCTAACCCACCAATGACCAATAACCAATGACTGATTGACTTAACTGACAACAACCCGACAACAAGGACACCCCTCAGCCTCAACAACCCGACAATCCTCTACCGTTTTCTTGTATGTTTCGACTACTAATTTTCAAAATTCTACTTTTAAGTTTTTTTAATAATTTGTGTATTATACTATCTCACTGTGTATTACAGAGTCTTGATGAATTAACAAATGAAAATAACTCATTCAATTTTTGTTGATATAATGAGTATTTCTACTTTTATTTCGCATTTGTAGGAGAAAAACAATATGCAACTAAGTTCTTTGAATTGTGGCAATAGTCACTCTATACCATAATTAAATACTTAGATTTTTACTAAAAATCACAGTCCTATGAAACAATTACACAACGATCAATTATTGGATCAGGCAGTTACTTCACAGTTTGACCAACAAAACGACTTTTTTACAACTACCCCCGATTGCCAAAACGAAAAAGAAAGTGAGATTGAAAAAGGAAACTTAACCGATTACCTGGAAATTTTTGGAGATGTTGATGATATTTAGGGAACCAATTGGTTCCCTTTTTTTTTGCCCTATTTTTTGGTTTCTTTGCAACAATTTTCAAACAGATGAAGAAAACACTTATAGTTATATTGGGGCCTACCGGAATTGGTAAAACAGATTTAAGCATCGATATTGCACTGAAACTCAACACTGAAATTGTATCGTCCGATTCGCGGCAAATTTACAAGGAGCTCGACATTGGTACTGCCACACCCGATTCTCAGCAGCTTAATACTGTTAAACACCATTTCATAAAAAGCCATTCAATCTTTGAAGAATACAGCGCAGCCAAATATGAACGTGAAGCTATAAAAAAGATTGAAACACTTTTATTAAAGCACAACAATGTTGTAATGACAGGCGGGTCGATGCTATATATCGATGCAGTTTGCAAAGGTATTGATGATATTCCTGATGTAGATAAAAAAATACGCGCAGATCTGATTAATCAATACAATAAATATGGGATAGAGGAACTGCGACTTGTATTGAAAAAAATTGATCCGGTATATTACGCAAAAACCGATCTAAAAAACCATAAACGAATTATCCATGCACTGGAAATTTTTTATTCATCTGGCAAGAAATTTTCATCACTATTGACAAGCCCAAAGAAAAAAAGAAATTTCGACATAGTAAAAATTGGATTAAACACCGATCGTAAGATATTGCACGAACGAATAAATAACCGTGTTGATCAAATGATTGAAAAAGGTTTATTAAACGAAGCGCGTGAATTATATCAGTACCGCGAATTAAATTCGCTTAACACTGTTGGCTATAAAGAGCTTTTTGAGTATTTTGACAATAAAATTTCTCTTGATCAAGCCTTTGAGCATATAAAAAGAGACAGCCGACGATATGCCCGCAGACAAATAACCTGGTTCAGAAAAGACAAAGATATACAATGGTTTGAACCTGATGAAAAGGAAAAGATAATTGAGTTTATTGAAAACAAGCTGTAAACTTTTTAATCGTCCGATTTTAATATATCTTCATTTTTTATTTGAATTAGAAACAAACAAATATCCGAAAGTTATAAAACTGAATTCAATATGTATATCATTTTAATAGGTCCGGCTCATCCTTATCGCGGAGGAATTGCCGCTTTAAACGAACGACTTGCGGATCAACTAATTAAAGAAGGACACAAGGTTGAAATTTATAGTTTTAGCTTACAATATCCAGGATTGTTATTCCCCGGCAAAACGCAATATACAGATTCAGTAGCTCCTAAAAATCTCGTAATATACAGGGCAATAAACTCGATTAATCCTTTTAACTGGATTTCTACCGGATTAAAAATCAGGAAAAGAAAGCCTGATTTGTTAATTGTGCGATATTGGCTTCCGTTTATGGCACCATCAACAGGTACAATATGTAGAATAGCACGAAAAAACAAAAAAACAAAATCGATTGCCATTACTGACAATATTTTACCTCATGAAAGCCGACCCGGAGATAAATTTCTGACCCGCTACTTTACAAAATCGATTGATGGTTTTATCGCAATGAGTAAAAGTGTTTTTAACAATCTCGACATATTCACGAACAAGCAACCAAAAAGGCTCACACCTCATCCCATTTACGATCATTATGGCGAAATTATTCCTAAACAAGCTGCAAAAGAGAAGCTACTATTAAACCCCGACTACAATTATTTACTTTTTTTTGGTTTTATTCGCGAATACAAAGGACTGGATTTGCTTTTAGAAGCACTAACACAAAAAAAATTAAAACAATTTGCAAATTTAAAACTCATCATTGCCGGAGAATTCTACTCAAACGAAGAAAAGTATCTAAATCTAATCAAAAAATACAATCTAGAAAATAAAATTATTCTACGCACCGATTATATTCCTGAAGATCAGGTGAATTTATTCTTTTGTGCAAGCGATTTAATAACTCAGCCATACAAAGCAGCAACACAAAGCGGAGTTACTCAAATTAGCTATCATTTTCATAAACCAATGCTTGTAACCAATGTTGGCGGGTTACCTGAAATAGTTGAAGATCAGAAATGTGGCTATGTCGTTGAACCTAATCCTGAAGCAATTTCAAGTGCCATATATGATTTTTATATGAATAAGCGTGAAAATGAAATGATTAATGAAGTAATTAAAGCCAAAGAAAAGTTTAGCTGGAAAAATTTGACCCAAACTATTTTTGATGTTTATAATCTTTGGATTTAAAAACAAATCATTTAATATTGCTGTTTCACATACAAATTTAATCCCGCATGGCAATTCACACAAAACTTGAAGAACGTTTGATTAACGAAGCATACGATGATATGTTAAAATCGTCGGTTCATCAACTTACAGATGAAAACCTGGCTTTGATAAAAAAAGCGTTCGATTTTGCCAACAGCGCCCACGCGGGAGTGCGCCGCAAATCCGGAGAGCCCTATATACTTCATCCACTATCTGTTGCCACTATCGTAACACGTGAAATCGGACTTGGTACAAAAGCTATTATTTCGTCGATACTTCATGATGTTGTTGAAGATACCGACTATACCCTCGAAGACATCGAAAGCATGTTTGGTACCAAAATAGCCAGTATTGTTGACGGGCTGACCAAACTCGAAGGCGAGTTTGACTTTAAACAAGCAGCCAATTTCCGCAAAATGTTACTCACCCTTTCGGACGATGTGCGGGTTATACTGATTAAAATTGCCGATCGACTGCACAACATGCGTACGCTCGACTCGATGACGCCAAATAAACAGCTCAAAATATCGGGCGAAACGCTTTATATATATGCTCCATTAGCTCATCGGCTTGGTCTTTATGGTATAAAAACGGAGCTTGAAGACCTTAGTCTTAAATACAAATACCCTGATCAATACAATGAAATTGCACTCCAGTTAAGAGACAAAGAAGAACATCGAAAGTATCTTGTTGAACAGTTTATTACCCCAATAAAAGCTAAACTTGAAAAAGAAAACCTCGATGTAAATATAAAAGGGCGGCATAAATCCATCTATTCAATATGGAAAAAAATGCAGGTAAAAAAAGTTTCGTTTGACGAAGTATATGACCTGCTTGCCATTCGTATCGTGTTTAAAACAAACGAGAAAATAGACGAAAGAAGGAAATGCTGGGAAATATTTTCCATCATCACCTCTATTTATAATTACAAACAGGATAGAATACGTGACTGGGTTACTATGCCAAAAGCCAATGGCTACGAGGCATTACATGTTACTGTTATGGGTCCCGAAGGCAAATGGGTAGAAGTACAGATACGCAGTGAACGTATGGACGAAATTGCAGAAAGAGGTTTTGCTGCTCATTGGAAATACAAAGAAAGCGGAGCAGCAAACGAAAATGAACTCGATAAATGGATTGAGCGAATTAAAGAAACTCTACAAAACCCTGAATCAGACGCACTGGAATTTCTAGATGATTTTAAACTCAACCTTTTTAGTTCCGAAATTGTAGTGTTTACCCCCAAAGGCGATATGAAAACCCTGCCTAAAAAATCGACTGTTCTCGATTTTGCTTACGAAATTCATACCGATCTGGGCAACAAATGTATCGGTGCTAAAATCAATCACCAGCTTGTACCTATCAGCCACGTATTAAAAAGCGGCGACCAAATAGAAATTCTCACCTCCGAAAAACAGAAACCCCAGGCACATTGGTTCAAAATTGCCTATTCGGCCAAAGCCAAACAAAAGATAAAAGACATGTTCAAACTTGAACATAAAAAACACATTAGCAAAGGCAAAAAGTTAATCGAAGAAGAATTAAAAAAAATCAGCAGGCATCCATCAAATGAAACCATAAACTTACTACTGGAGCATTTTAACCTCGAGTCGAAAATGCAAATGTATGCACAAATTGGTCTGGGACTTATTAATCTTCGGGAAATTGATGAAATATTTAAACCAAAAAAAGGCGAAAACAAACTTGTTAAATACTGGCGTTTAAGCCTTGGACGAAAAAAGAAACCACAGTTAAACGACGAATCTCAAACTAAAATAGACCGTAAGAAACCTTTTATTTTAAGCGAAGAAAACATCGAAAAGAAATTTCACCTGGCCAAATGCTGCAATCCAATACCAGGCGACGATGTAATTGGCTACCTAAACGATAACAATAAAATAACGATTCACAAAAAATCGTGCCCCGAAACCGTCAACCTACTCACAAGCGAGGGAGATCGCATTGTTACTGCAAAATGGAAACAGTTTAAGATGCTATCGTACCTTACTCATATTACCATAAAAGGGTTTGACCGGATTGGAATAGTAAGCGAAATTACGGATATTATTTCAAAAGAAAATAATATTAATATGCAAACTGTACGCTTCGATACCCACGACGGAGTTTTTACCGGCAATCTCGATTTATATGTACACAACACTAAAGATGTTGAAAATATCATCTCGCAATTACAAAAAGTAAAAGGTATTGAAAGCGTAGAACGGATTGAGGATGTTTGATTAAAACCTTATTAAGTTTCGGAGGTTAAATAATAAACCCTGTGTCAATTTATCCTTGTTATAAGAACATTTTTCATATCTTTGTTCTTATTTTAATTTAGTTTAAGTATGGATAACGAGGAATTGAAAGTAAAAGCAAAAGCGATATTTACGGAGTACTTAAAAAATGAAAACCACCGTAAAACTCCCGAGCGCTTCGCCATTCTCGACGAAGTATATTCCCGTCCCGGGCATTTCGATATTGAGTCGCTGTACATCTCGATGAAGAACAAGAAATACAGGGTGAGTCGCGCAACCATATACAATACAATCGACTTGTTGCTTGAATGTAAGTTGATTGTCAAACATCAGTTTGGAAAAAACATTGCTCAATACGAAAAAACCTATGCATCGGATGTTCACGATCATTTAATCGACATAAGTAACGGTACTGTCCAGGAATTTTTCGACCCGCGTATCCGACAAATTATCGAGGATGCCTGCAAAGCAAATAACTTCAAATTGTCACATCATACACTTTACATTTACGGAGAGAAAACACAATAGAGTTTGATATACATCTTCCAAAAAACATAATTTAAACAGTTTCTCATATTTTCTTGTAACCAAGCAATTTGTTTTGTACTTTTGATTGCCAAAATCAGTAAGGTTGCAAGCTTTAATTTTAGCGTAATTGCCGCGAAACAGCACCATTCAACGATTTAAGGCACGGTTTATTCCTTCAAAAACGGAATAAGCCGATTTTTATGTTTATACGTTAAATTCTAACAATGATGAAAGTAGATGTATTGCTCGGCCTGCAATGGGGCGACGAAGGCAAAGGAAAAGTAGTTGACGTGCTCACCCCGCATTACGATGTTATTGCGCGATTTCAGGGCGGGCCAAATGCCGGCCACACGCTCGAATTTAACAATATAAAACAAGTTTTGCATTCCATCCCGTCGGGTATTTTCCGCGAAAATAAAATGAACGTAATTGGAAACGGTGTTGTACTCGACCCTTCGGTGTTTAAAAAAGAAATTGAATCAATTTCTAAAATTGGGGTCGAACTAACAAACAACTTAATTATATCAAAAAAAGCACACCTCATACTACCTACCCACCGCTTGCTTGATGCAGCATCGGAAGCAGCCAAAGGGAAAACCAAAATTGGCTCAACTCTGAAAGGAATTGGCCCGACTTACCGCGACAAAATTGGCCGTGATGGACTTCGTGTAGGTGATTTGGTTGAAAACTTTGACGAGAAATACAACAGGCTGAAAACATTTCACATAAAACAACTAGAGAAGTTCTACAACTTCGATTACAAAGAAAAACTTGAAGAGTTTGAAAAAAAATGGTTTGAAGGCGTTGAAGTGTTGAAGAAATTTCAGCTTGTAAACACTGAACATTATATCAACAATGCCCTCAAAAACGAAAAATCAGTTATTGCCGAAGGCGCACAGGGAACAATGCTCGACATTGACTTTGGTTCTTATCCGTTTGTAACCTCATCGAACACCATTTGCGCAGGAGCATGTACCGGTTTGGGTATTGCCCCTCAAAAAATTGGTAAGGTTTTCGGAATTTTCAAAGCTTATTGCACACGCGTAGGAATGGGTCCATTCCCAACTGAACTATTCGACCAGGATGGACAAGACATGCGTGATGTTGGCAACGAATACGGCTCGACAACCGGCAGGCCGCGTCGCTGCGGATGGATTGATCTTGTAGCCCTAAAATATTCAATCATGATTAATGGGGTAACCGATCTGATTATGATGAAAGCCGATGTGCTTGATGATTTTAAAACCATAAAAGTTGCAACAGCTTACAAAATCAACGGCGAAATAACCACTGAGTTTCCTTATGATTTATCGGGTGTTGATATTGAACCGGTTTACGAAGAACTACCCGGATGGAACAGTCCACTGACGAATGTTACTACAGAGGATGAATTTCCGGAAGCACTGAAAACTTATATTAAGTTTCTTGAAAAAGAAACCGGAGTACCCATCACCATTGTTTCGGTAGGACCAAACCGAAATCAGACTATTGTTCGTTAACGTTAAATGATAAACCAAAAAATTATATTTAAGAACCCCACCAGACCAAGTGGGGTTCTTTCGTTTTGATAAACAACAAACAATCGTTAATTTTAACAAATCCTAATTAAAAAAATCAGCAATGAATATCGTCAGGCCAACTCTTGTTTTAAATAAAACCGCATGTCTTCAAAATATCGAGCTAATGGCCGAAAAGGCCAAACGACATAAGCTGCGCTTTCGACCACATTTTAAAACACATCAATCGATTGAAATCGGGCGCTGGTTTCGAAACTATGATGTTGAGCACATTACAGTATCGTCGGTACAAATGGCAACATACTTTGCTTCCGACGGATGGCAAGACATTACCATTGCGTTTCCGTTTAACACTCACGAAATTAATGACTTAAACAAGATATCTGCAAACACAAAAATAAATATCGTTGTTGATAACCCTAAAACGATTGAGTTAATTCACAACAAGATACAACACCCGCTTGATGTATATATTAAAGTATCAACCGGATACAATCGTGTAGGCATTGCTAGCTCGTCGTATTCACAAATAGAAAAATTACTGGGGGCTATATCAGAAGAGCCAAAATTAAATTTCAAAGGCTTTATTTCACATGCCGGACATGCTTACGAAACCACTTCCAGAAACGAAATACAAAACGTTCATTTCGATGCAGTATTAAAACTTAATCGATTAAAAAACTATTTTATCCGACGATACCCTAATCTTGAATTATCGGTTGGCGATACACCTTCGTGTTCGATATCTGAATATTTTAAAGGAATAGATGAGATACGCCCCGGCAATTTTATTTTTAACGACCTTGTGCAAAACAACCTGGGCGTTTGTAACATCGACGATATTGCCGTTAGGATGCACTGCCCTGTTATTTCGAAACAGCAAGACCGAAACGAAGTTATTATTTATGGCGGCGCCGTTCATTTTTCGAAAGACCACATACAAAACATCGACGGTAAAGCTCTGTACGGTCGTATTATTTTAAACACCGGAGATGAAAAAAAACTACTTAACCCTAAAAATTACCTGATACGCTTATCGCAGGAGCACGGGATAATAAGACTTACCAACAAAATATTCAACAAAGTTGAAATTGGCGATATTATTGAAATCATACCGGCACACTCGTGTCTAACTGCCAGTTGCATGCGAGGTTATATTACCCATAAGGGCGAACATATTGAAATGATGTGATGTTTTCTATCTTTGCAAAAAACAGATTATGAACTTTCAAGAATTACTATTCCAAAGAAAAAGCATACGGAAATATCTCGATAAACCCATTGAGAGTGAAAAAATAGAAGCCCTAAAAAGAGCGATCCTGTTATCGCCGACCGGCAAACGTAAAAACCACTGGGATTTTATCTTTGTTGAGAACAAGGCAACCCTGACCAGCCTGGCCGACAGTAAGTTGCACGGCTCAAAACTAATTGGTAATGCAGCCCTTGCAGTTGCTGTAATTGGCGATAATGATGTGTCGGACACATGGATTGAAGATTGCTCTATTGCCTCAATTATTTTACAATTACAAGCAGAAGATTTGGGACTGGGAAGTTGTTGGGTTCAAATCCACAAACGACCGCACAGCGAAGAAGTTATGTCGGAGGAATACGTACGAATACTGTTGGATATTCCGGAAACGAAAAATGTACTTTCTATTGTTGCTATTGGATACCCTGAGGAAAAACGACCTGCGACGAAAGAAACAGATTTATTATGGAATAAAATTCACGACGAAAAATTCTAAAAAATTGCTATCCCGGTTTGTTTGGTTTTTTCATTTTCCGGATATCTTTTAAGGTAGTATTGTTATAATTTTGCGAATTGAAATTGACTTTTGAACCTCCAATTCGTTGAGATGAATAAATGCCCGAATGCCCGCTAAAATAGTATGCAACAAAGCATGCTATGGCATAGTATATTAAATGTTCGCCACCAAACAATTCGACACCCATAATGGTGCATGCCAGGGGTGTGTTTGTGGCTCCGGCAAAAACAGCAATAAAACCAAGAGCCGCAAAAAGGTCAACCGGGTTACCACTTATAATGGCCAGCGTATTACCGAGGGTGGCACCAATAAAAAACAATGGTGTTACCTCACCGCCTTTAAACCCGGCACCCAGAGTAATGGCAGTAAATAACAATTTCCAGAACCAGCTAAAATAATCAGCGCCTCCATCCTTAAAAGAGTTGACAATACTAACGCCGGTGCCATCGGGTGAATTTACGCCCAGTCCTAAATAATCTTTGGTACCCAAAACAATCGACAACAAAACGACCACACTTCCACCGATAAACGGAATTAACAGTTTGCGTTTTATCAACTTATTAGAAATTGCTTTGATACCATGCGATAGTTCAGAAAACATGTAGCTGGCCAGACCAAACAGCATTCCTGCAACAATTACCGACACCAGTAATTTTACATTGAAATTCAAAAAAGGTGCACTTGCCTCAACTGTTTGATGAAAATTGATGTAATAATGCGTATGTCCAACGCCATAAGCCGAACATACAATATTAGCCATAACCGAAGCAAAAAATGCAGGCAACAAGGCATCGTACTTAATGCGACCAATGGCCAACACTTCTAAGGCAAAAATTGCGCCTGCCACTGGTGTTCCGAATACAGCACCAAAACCGGCGGCCACCCCCGAAATAAGAAATATCCGCAGATCGTTGCTATCCAATTTCAATTTTTTGCCAATTAGGTGAGCCATGCTCCCTCCTATCTGAATTGCCGTACCCTCTCGCCCGGCCGAACCGCCAAACAAATGAGTTACCACAGTAGTTATCAACACCAAAGGAGCCATCCGCGCAGGTATTCCGCCACCTGGCTTGTGAATTTCATCCATTACAAGGTTGTTGCCAGCTTCAGCATTTTTCCCCCTGAACTTATAAAGAGCAACAATTAGCACGCCCGCAAGCGGAAGTAAATAAATTAGCCATTCATTATTCCAGCGCGTAACCGTCGCCTTTTCGAGTAAGAACAGAAAAAATGCAACCAACGAACCGGCAACAATGGCCAGTGGAATGATCAGCAACAACCATTTTGCCGTATATTTCAATATATGAAACTGCTCAAAAACCTGTCCTGCTTTTTTTATCACTTTTAGAAATTTGTTCAGTATATTTCAGAAAAAAACTTTGCCAATTATGCCTGTGGAAAGTTTTCGAGAACTTTTATCAAGAATTTCCAGAAACGGGCAACCGATTCAATGTGTACCTTTTCGGAGGGCGAATGAGGATTTTTAATGGTTGGCCCCACCGAAACCATGTCCCAGTTGGGGTAAGTAGCCCCGAGAATACCACACTCAAGACCAGCATGCATGGCCACTTCACCGGCTTTTTTGCCATTCATTCCTTTAAACGTATCGCGCATTATCCTCAGTATTTCCGATTCCGGATTGGGTTTCCATCCCGGGTAAGCACCTTCGATACTAACTTTAGCTCCGGCAAGCTTGAAGCAACTCTCGAGCGAAGAAGCAACTCCGTCGCGGGCTGTATCAATAAAGCTGCGGGTTAAACATTGCACATCAATACGTCCTTTGGATGAGCGTACAATCGAGAAATTTGTAGATGTTTCAACAACTCCCGGCATGGCATCACTCATTCGCATTACTCCATTTCGAGCTGCACAAACAGCATTCACGACATCGTCCTGCACCATTTCGGGTATCATGCGGTCAGGCATATCAGTTTTTACAGCTTTTAAAGAAAGGTTTTCCTCAACCTGTCCCAATTCATTTTGCCAAACTTTTTTAGTTTCGGCAATAAGCTTTTCAAATTCTTCAACCTGAGAACTGTCGAGGGTAATAACAGCCATTCCTTCGCGTGGTATGGCATTGCGCATGTTTCCACAATCGATAGACGCCAGGCGGGCTCCATGCTTACTGATAACATTTTTCAACAGACGTCCCATAAGTTTACAAGCGTTTCCACGCCCCAGGTGGATGTCGAGACCTGAATGCCCGCCATGCAGACCGGCAATGTCAATTTTGTAAGCTACATCTCCGGTTACATTTTCATCATCCTGAAATTCCCAGAAGGCATTTACATCTACCCCGCCGGCACAACCAACACTTATTTCATTTTCATCTTCGGTATCGAGGTTTATCAAAATGTCACCCTCTAAAACACCGGGTTCAAGGGCAAAAGCACCAGTCATACCAGTTTCTTCATCAACAGTTACCAACACCTCAACTGGACCATGTTGCAGTTTGTTCGATTGCAATACAGCCATAGCTGCAGCTACACCAATACCATTATCGGCACCAAGTGTAGTGTCGCGGGCGGTTACCCAGTCACCATCGACATAGGCATCGATGGGGTCGGTTTCGAAATTAAACGATGAGCCACTGTTGGCCTGAGGCACCATATCAATATGCCCCTGCAGAACCACTGTTTTGCGATTTTCGAAACCGGGAGTTGCCGGTTTGCGAATAATAACGTTGCCAGCTTCGTCCATTATGGTTTGCAGACCGAGCTTTTCGCCAAAAGATTTGACAAACAAAGCTGCATTATGTTCTTTTTTTGATGGACGCGGCTGTTGGGTAATATCGTAGAAGTTCTTCCAGAGGTCGCAGGGTTGTATATTTTTAATTTCTTCGCTCATTGCATTGTCTTTTTATGGGTTTACTTATTCGATATGCTTTTAATTGTGCCGGTTTGGGTGTTGTATTCAATTTGAGTGTCGTCGTTCAACATATTTACCGGAAACGGGGCGATTTCGCCAAACTGTGCCACAACGACACGACCGCTAAACAACGTATTCATTCCATCGGTAATTTCAATTTCTGCACTAATCGGAATGCGGTAAAAAAGGCCATGCTCACCTTCGTTGGGATTTTTCGAGGCCTTTAAGGCAGCAGCATTTTTCTTCGATATATTATTTTTAACAACATTGAGGAAAACTGGTTTTCCCGAAATATTTGATGCCGGCAAAATACCATTTTCTTCAGAGAAACGAAAAAGCACTTCGTTTTTCACATCATTTTCATCGGGCACAAAAATATAGCGCATTTGATGTTTCGACGATATTGTTTTACCGATAAACAATTCAACATATTCTTTCTCAACACGTTTAATTTCCTCAACCAGCACTTTAAATGCAAGTCCGTCTTCGGGCACCACATCCGATGGATCGAGAATTGTATAAGCCCTTTTCTGGCGCAAACGCATAATGTAGTCGGCAGCTTCGCGTGCTTTAACTTCGGTCGTTTTATTTTTAAACGTTTCAGAACCGGTATTGGGGTCAACCAGAATTTCATAAAAATTATCGGACGACAAATCGGTAAAAGAATGAGTAGTTAGCTGCTCAGCTATTAAAAGGCTGTTTCCTAAAACTTCAACACCCGAATCGGCTCCCGGAACATTAATACCACCGATTATTCCGTTCGACAGCAATGAAACTGCACCAACAATCGAATCGTTGGTTTCGAACATTGCTGCGGGGTCGGCTTCCGAAAACACATCGACATCTACCGATTGTAATTTCCATGTAGTTTTTGCTGTTTTACCCACTCCGACTATGCCAATATATTCTTTCGCATAATCGGCATACGGACCGGGTATAAAAGTCATTTTTACAACTTCAACCATTACTTCAAACCCGTTTCGGGGAAGATTATACACAATTCCTTCTTCGTAAAAAGTTGTCGTATTTTGCTGATTATCGTCTCTTCGGCGGTCATCCTTAGGGACACCTGCATAAGCACAGCTATAAAATATTACCGATAAGAGAATTACTAATTTTAATGTACGCATCATCTGAATTTTAATTGCATTTTTTTACAAAACTACTAAATTTTAAATATCAACTTTCTCTTTAAAGCATTGTCTTAAAGTAGAGCATTTGGTTATCATTTATGCACCAATTTAAACGCCTCGCCAAGGTTTTCGGTAATATCGGAAGCGATAAGCGCCTCGTAACCTCTTCGTGCAGCAGCTATGTCGCCAGCAAACCCATGTACATATACGCCCAATCTCGCTGCATCGAAAGCATTATAACCCTGGGCGAGTAAACCCAAAATTATTCCGGTAAGCGTATCGCCACTTCCGGCAGTTGCCATACCCGGATTGCCTGTAGTGTTCCACCAAACATCTCCGTTGGAATTCACAACCATAGTATTGGCGCCTTTTACCACAACAATTACTTTGTGATCGTACGCAAACTGCACAGCTTTTATCATTCGCTGATAGCCGTTATCAACAACACCGGTCAGTCGTTCAAACTCTTTTGGGTGCGGAGTTAGTACAGACCCCCCGGGCAACAACGACAACAGTTCTCTGTCGGCTGCAATGAGATTTAGAGCATCGGCATCGAGCACCATAGGCTTTTCAATTTGTGTGAGCAGCTCTTTCAATCCACGCCGTGTGTTGGTCTTCTGCCCAATTCCCGGCCCGATACCAACTGCCGAAAATTGATTAGGATCGGGTACCGAAGTAAACATCAAATCTGAATCGTCGATGCTGGCCATTGCTTCAGGAATAGCCATATTTAATATGGGTGTGGCTGTATGTGGAAGATGAACCGTAAGTAATCCAACCCCCGAACGCAAGCAGGCTTTTGCTCCTAAAATAGCAGCCCCGGTTTTATCGTAACTACCAGCAACCAATAAAGCATGTCCAAAAGTTCCTTTATGTGAAAATTTATCCCGCGTACGAATCAGTATGTGTGCATCATTGTCATCGAACAAAAAATAACGTGTAGGCATTTGTGCAATACATTGAGGATGTAACCCAATATCGACCACTTCTACCTTTCCGGTATAAACTTCACTTTCGGGAAACATAAAGCTAATTTTAGGGAACTGAAACGTGACAGTGTAAGTTGCCTTTACAATGTTTTCAGGAATATTGGCGCCATTATCCTCGCCCATTAATCCTGAAGGCACATCAATGGCATAAACTTTCGACTCCTGTGAATTTATAAACCTCACAATATCGGCCGGTAAGCCTTCGAGTGGCCGGTTAAGCCCCGAGCCAAAAAGGGCATCAACTATAATTGCATTGACGGGGATTTTTGGCAGTTCATCCATTTGAGACAAAAATGAAATCGACACATTTTCAACTTTCTTCAATCGATTAAAATTGATTTCAGAAGATCCGGTAAGCCCTTTCCCAAAATCGAGAATATAAACCAAAACCGAAGAGGCAGTATCTTCAGCTAACATTCGCGCAACAGCTAACCCGTCGCCACCATTGTTGCCAGGGCCACAAAAAACATAATAGTCAAGGGCACCATCTTCGTTATCGACAATTAAGGTAGCCACCTTATCGGCAGCCCGTTCCATCAGGTCGATATCTGCAACAGGTTCAACTTCTATAGTATATTTATCAATTTCTGGGATTTGCTTTGCAGTAAACAGTTTCATAATTTTTTTATTTTAATCATTAAAGATAAAAAGAATAATCCGACATATTGTCAATATTAAACAACCAATTGTACAACAAGTTTAACATCCTAAATACAAGCATAAATCATATTTTAAAAAAGAATAAAAATACTACTTTTGTTCGCTATAAAACCAATTACATTATGACTAAAGATAAAGACAGAGCATTTTTTGGACATCCTGTAGGGTTGTCAACATTGTTCGCCACCGAGATGTGGGAGCGGTTTAGTTATTATGGCATGCGCGCCTTACTAGTATTGTTCTTAACCGCTACATTTACTAATGGCGGTTTCCAAATGGGCGAGCTAGATGCCTTTACAGTTTATGGTATTTTCACTGGTTTAGTATATCTCACACCAATTATTGGTGGAGTATTGGCTGACAAACTACTTGGGCAACGAAAAACCATTTACATTGGTGGTTTAACTATGGCTGTAGGACAATTCTTACTGTCGTACAGTTCAACGCCAACCGGCCTTGACACTGAACTTCGTCAGCAGTTATTTTACGCCGGATTGGGTGTTTTAATCTTCGGAAACGGATTTTTCAAACCGAATATCTCGACCATGGTTGGTGAGTTGTACGACAATAACGATCCAAGAAAAGACAGTGGTTTTACCATTTTCTATATGGGTATCAACATCGGCGCTTTCTTTTCTCCGCTGGTCGCCGGAAAACTTGGCGAACAGGTGGCATGGCAGTACGGATTTCTCTCGGCAGCCATAGGCATGTTGGTAGGTACCATCTGGTTTTTTGCCCGTAGTCATACCCTCGGCAATATTGGTATGCCTCCAAAAATAAAAGAATTCAGAAATAGACTGGCTTTAATTGACTGGGGACATATTATGCTATTCACAGTCGGACTTGTAGGTATCATTTTCGCATTTATTTTCGGATGGGGAGCTGTTCCTGCTGGCGTGCAAACCTGGGCAATTCGAATTGTTTCGTTTGCAGGTGTAGCCTACCTGGCTACAAGCATATTCCGTGGCACTAATGGAAAAGATGAGTGGAGTCGTATAGCAGTAATCATGGTTTTAGCTCTTTTTAATATTTTTTTCTGGGCCGGATTCGAGCAAGCAGGTACAACATTCAATGTATTTGCACGCGATAATACGCAACGTCTAATTGGCAACTGGGAAATTCCAGCATCGTGGTTCCAGGGAGTTAACGCCTTATTCATTGTAGGTTTTGCCCCGCTATTCAGTATTTTATGGGTAAAACTCAATAAACGAGGTTTAAACCCGAATACACCTATGAAATTTGGATGGGGCCTGATTCTTTTAAGCTTAGGTTTTGTAATAATGGGATTTGGAAACGAATTTGCCGTGGGGGATAATAAAATCAGCCCGCTTTGGTTGATAATGGTTTACATGCTTCACACTTTCGGTGAACTCTGTTTATCTCCAATCGGACTATCGATGGTTACAAAACTTTCACCCCCGAAACTCGTTTCCACTATGATGGGGGTCTGGATGGGCTCGTTTGCCGCAGGTAACTTTATTGCCTCGCAAATGAAAGCCATTTCGATCAATGTTGAACAGGCGTTAGATACCGATATCTCAGTTTTCTGGTTTATTGCCATTCAAACAGCCATTGCCGCAGCCATATTGATGATGCTCTCACCATGGCTGAAGAAAATGATGAAAGGAATAAAATAAAATCACACATATTCAAAAAAACTCCATCTTATCAGGTGGAGTTTTTTTTTAAAAACACATATGAAAAAACAATTCTGGTTTTAATCTATTACGACACAATCCAAATTACAACCAATTTCGTCACAAAATGTGCCCTCAGGGAAAAAATTATTATTTTTAGTCCCATTTTACAAATTCCCCTCATTTTATAAAAACAAGTATTAATTACAGAAAAGAATAATTGATGTCGAAACAACTATTATTAGGAGACGAAGCAATAGCCCAGGGAGCAATTGACGCAGGCATCTCGGGCGTTTATGCATATCCGGGCACCCCATCTACAGAAATCACAACGTACATACAAAACTCTAAAGAAGGTAAAAAAAACCTCATAAGGTCATCATGGTCAACTAATGAAAAAACTGCATACGAAGCTGCACTGGGCATGTCGTATGC
>JAQICD010000038.1 GCA_027858715.1 Prolixibacteraceae bacterium | reverse complement strand
GGTTGATGTTCTTTGTGGTGAATGCGTCAATTTCAAGCCTGTAATCGTCGAGCGGGTGTGCTGTAAGGTACATCCCGATTAAGTTTTTCTCATGCTCGAGTTTCACCACACTTGGCCACTCATCGTTTGGCACGGGTTGAGGCTTTTGTATGTCGATTGACTGCGCTCCGCCAAAAAGTGATTGTTGCGCCATGTTGCGTTCGTTTTGAATAAGATTACCATAGCGCAACAGGTTTTCAAGGAACGTGAGTTCATTTTTATCGGGGGTAAAAAACTGTGAACGGTTTATTTGCGAAACATTATCGAACCCGCCTGAATATGCCAGAGCTTCCCAGTTTTTCTTGCTCACGGTTTGCAGGTTAACACGTTCAGCAAAATCGTACATGTTGTTGAATGTTCCGTTTTCTTCACGTTCGCGGATTATTTCGCTTACAGCACCATCGCCAACACCTTTCACGGCTGACATTCCGAAGCGAATTTCTCCGTTTTGGTTTACTGTAAATTTATTGAACGATTCGTTGATATCGGGGCCTAAAACTTTTATGCCCATGTGGTAGCATTCGTCCATGAAAAGCGAAATGCGGTCGATGTTTGATAGGTTACGACTGAGAACGGCGGCCATAAATTCGGCAGGGTAATGGGCTTTCAGATATCCTGTTTGATAAGCAATGTATGCATAGCAAACGGAGTGTGACTTGTTAAATGCATACTGGGCAAATGCTTCCCAGTCTTTCCAGATTTTATCAACCAGTTTATCAGGTTCTGCATTAACCTGTTTGCAGCCTTCCGAAAATTTATCATTTTTCAGACAGCCTTCTTTGAATAAAACTTTCAGCTCTTCCATGAGTTTGAATTTCTTCTTGCCCATGGCTTTACGGAGGGTGTCTGATTGCCCGCGCGTGAAACCGCCCAATGCTCTCGCCTGGAGCATTACCTGTTCCTGGAAGACTGTGATACCGTAAGTGTCGTTCAGGTATTCTTCCATGATCGGGTGGTCATATTTTATTTCTTCGCGTCCGTGTTTCCTTTCTACGTAGTTAGGGATATATTCCATTGGTCCCGGACGGTAAAGGGCATTCATGGCCACCAGGTCTTCAAAGCGGTTGGGTTGAAGTAGCCGCAGCCACTTTTTCATCCCGGGCGATTCAAACTGGAAGATGGCCGTAGTGTCGCCGCGGGAGAATAGCTCGTAGGTTTCCTTATCGTCCATCGGGAGATTATCAACATCTAAATCGATACCTTTCGATAGGTTGATGTTGTCGAGACATTCCTTAATAATCGATAGTGTTTTCAGCCCCAAGAAGTCCATTTTCAGCAACCCGATTTCTTCCACAAAACGTCCATCGTATTGTGTGGTGTACAGACTTTCCTCTTTGGTAGGCATTACCGGCAGGTGTTCGTCTAGCGGGTCGCGGCCGATGAGCACGCCGCAGGCATGAACACCGGTCTGGCGTACAGATCCTTCGAGTGACTCGGCAAAGCGAATGGTGTCGGCGATCAGGTGATTTTCTGATTGTTTCTCATCTTTAAGTTGCGGGTTTTCCTTGTAAGCTTTTACCAGTGTCATTTTAGGAGCTTCAGGAACCATTTTGGCCAATCGGTCGGCCTCGGGCAGTGGTAGTTGCAGCACGCGTGCCACATCGCGGATGGCCAGCTTGGCGGCCATGGTTCCAAAGGTGCAAATGTGAGCTACTTTGTCACGTCCGTATTTTTCAGTTACCCAGTCGAGTACTTGCTGGCGCCCGTCATCATCGAAGTCGATATCGATATCAGGCATTGAGATACGGTCGGGGTTAAGGAAACGCTCAAACAGCAAGTCGAATTTTATGGGATCGACATTGGTAATTTTCATGCAGTAGGCAACGGCTGAACCGGCAGCCGAGCCACGTCCCGGGCCAACAATAACATCCATGTCACGTGCTGCCTGGATAAAGTCAGCCACGATGAGGAAGTACCCCGGGAAACCCATTTGTTTGATGGTGTTGATTTCGAAGTCGATACGTTCCCTGCATTCTTCGAGATTGTCGGGGTAGCGTTCTTTTGCACCTTCGTAAACGAGGTGCTCGAGGTAGTCGATCTCAAATTTAATCCGCAGTGCTTTTTCGTAGCCGCCCATGCTGTCGTAGCGCTCAAATTCTTTTTTGAGTTCTTCTTCAGGGTGCTTTGCAAGATAATCTTCCCATTTGCCAAATTCCTTAGGGATTGGAAACTCAGGCATAATGGGAGCTGAATCTAGGTCGAAAACCTCCACCTTGTCGGCAATTTCCTGTGTATTTTCAAGTGCCTCCGGAATATCGGCAAAGAGTTTGTTCATTTCGGTTGTCGATTTGAACCACTCCTGCTTGGTATATCGCATCCGTTTTTCTTCTTCATAATTTTTACCGGTGTTGAGGCATATAAGAATATCGTGCGCATCGGCATCTTCTTCGTTAGTAAAGTGTACATCGTTAGCGGCGATGAGTTTTACGTTTAGTTTTCTCGAAAGATCGATAAGTACTTCGTTTACTTTTACCTGGTTGTCGTACACATCTTCGCGCTCTTTGGGGCTTTCGGCCGGATGGCGCTGCAATTCAAGGTAGAAATCATCGCCAAAAACGCTTTTGAACCATTCAATGGTATCGATGGCACCATCGATATCACCGGCCATGATTTTTTGTGGCACTTCACCGCCAAGGCAGGCAGAAGAAACAATTACGCCTTCATGGTATTTTTCAAGTATAGAGCGGTCGATTCGTGGTTTGTAGTAAAACCCTTCGGTGTTCGATACTGATACCATTTTCAATAGGTTGCGGTATCCTTTCGGATTTTTGGCCAATAAGATGAGGTGGTGGCCCGAGCGGTCTTCTTTCGATTGCTTATTTTCGATACCGCGAGCAGCCACATACGATTCACAACCGATGATGGGTTTTACCTTAAACCATTCGTCCATCGGGACTGAGGTGTCGCCATATTTTTCGGAGCGGCAGGCATTCCAGAATTCTTTTACGCCAAACATGTTGCCGTGGTCGGTAAGGGCAACGGCCTTCATGCCGTCGTTGTGAGCCTTGTCAACCAGGGCGTTGATACTGGCCTGTCCGTCGAGTATCGAGTATTGCGAGTGTACGTGTAAATGGGTAAACGGTATCATTTTTTTCTGCTTGTTTTTGTCTGGTAAAAATATCAATTTATATGGGAATGGCATTGCTGTTATGTAAAGTAAACTTCTGCCAAAGAGTACCAAATAAGTTGCTATTTCAGAACAAACAGCTATTTAGAGTAGTTTAAAAAAGTTATTAACAGCTTAAGAAAAAGAGATGTAATATTTCTTAATAAGGGTAGTGTCTTCAACTAAAATTATAAGTCTATTTACGCTTTCTAAAACACAGCTCCTAAAGATTCTTTATCCCTAAGATTTATTAACTTTGCCCGCTGCAATATTTATTCAATTGTTATGGAAAACCAGTTGTTGATTTATAATACATTAACCCGAAAAAAAGAAGTTTTTAAACCCATTATTCCTGGTCACGTGGGCATGTATGTTTGCGGTCCTACCGTATACGGCCATGCGCATTTGGGGCATTCGCGCCCGGCCATTACTTTCGATTTGGTGTTTCGTTACCTGATACACCTAGGCTACAAAGTACGTTATGTGCGCAACATTACCGATGTGGGGCACCTGGTTGCCGATGCCGATGAGGGGGAAGATAAAATTGCGCAAAAAGCCAGGGTTGAAAAAGTGGAGCCCATGGAAGTAGTACAAACCTATACCAATAGCTACAGGCACAATATGGAGCAACTAAATGTTTTGCCGCCAAGTATTGAGCCAACAGCTACCGGCCATATTATCGAACAGATTGAACTGGCCAAAAAGCTTCTGGAAAAAGGTTATGCTTATGAAAGCAAAGGCTCGGTTTATTTTGATGTGCAGAAATACTCCAACGATTTTGAATATGGTAAACTTTCCGGTCGGAAAATTGAAGACTTGCAGGCCAATACCCGCGAACTTGATGGTCAGGATGAGAAACATTCGGGGCTCGATTTTGCCATTTGGAAAAAAGCACAACCTGAACATATTATGCGCTGGCCTTCGCCCTGGAGCGATGGTTTTCCCGGATGGCATACCGAGTGTATCGCCATGAGCACTAAATATCTGGGTGAGAAATTCGATATTCACGGTGGTGGCATGGACCTAATGTTTCCGCACCACGAGGCGGAAGTAGCACAAAGTTGTGCAAGCCTCGGTCACGAAAGCGTGAATTACTGGATGCATAACAACATGATTACTATCAATGGTCAGAAGATGGGCAAATCGTTGGGAAACTTTATTACCCTCGATGAGTTTTTTGAAGGTAAACATCAGTTGCTGGAAAAACCTTACAGCCCGATGACCATCCGCTTTTTTATGTTGCAGGCGCATTACCGCAGTACAGTTGACTTTTCAAACGAAGCGCTGCAGGCTGCCGAGAAGGGGCTTGAGCGACTGATGAAAGCGGTTGTATTGCTCGAAAATATTAAGCCTTCGAATAAATCATCTGTTGATGTTGATAAGCTTGAGACTGATTGCTATGCCGCGATGGACGATGATTTTAACAGCCCGATTGTTATCGCAAACCTTTTCGATGGGGTGCGCATGATCAACTCAATTAACGATGGCAAAGCTGCCATTGACGAACCGGGCTTGACAAAATTGAAAAAATTGTTCAGCGATTTTGTTTTCAATATTCTTGGGCTTAAAGGTGATGATGAATCGGCATCGGGATCGAATGATACTTTGAACGATGTTGTTAATTTTTTACTCAACACCCGACTGGATGCTAAAGCTGAAAAAAACTGGGCACTGGCCGACAAAATCCGTGATGCACTAACCAAGCTGGGTTTTGAGATAAAAGATAAAAAGGATGGCTTTGAGTGGGAGCTTAGGGGGTAAACCTGAAATTAAACAAACAACGCTTCGATATTCTCTAGTGCAGTACCTGGTGGTATGTCGCATCCCGATGATAAAATGAAATTATCGTATCCCGAAGTTTCTTCACGTAGCTTTTTTACTGCTTCCTTGATGCTTTCGGGTGAGCCTGTTTTGATAAGGTTTGCCGGGTCGAGATTGCCGAAAACAAGAACATCGGATGGTACTTGATGTATAATATCTTTCATATTTACAGCATTACCGAAGTGGAGAGCTGCAGCTCCTGTTCCGGCCATCGATTTTACCAGTGTTTCGGTGTTTCCGCAGTTGTGCAGCATAATCAGAAATGAATCGTCTTGTATTTCATCAACAATCTTCTTAATGTATTGCGACGAGAACTCTTCACACTGGTTATCTTCCAGCAGTCCGGCAGCAGGCTCTGCCATAATCACCCCGTCAGCCCCTGTTGCTTTTAGTTTCTTTAAGAAATCAATAATGAACTGTGTGGATTTGTCAACCAGCATATTTACTTCGTCGGGATACATAAGCAAGCCCATCATAATTTCGGTAATATCGAGCAGGCGACCGGCCAGTGAAAAAGGTCCGATACAGCCGGTAAAAACAGGTTTTCCAAAGTCGGAATCGGCAGCCAGTTGAGCCGCTTTTATAAATTCATTGATGCGTTCTGTATTGGGTTGTGGCACTTGCAGAGAAGCAATTTCTTCGTAGCTGTTTATTACTTTACCCATGATAGTGGGCACCTCATCATCCGAGAATTTTACGGGAGCACCAAAAGCTTCTGCTTCAAGCGATAAGTCCATACTCATGGGCAACGCCGGCATGTCGGGAAATCGTTTGTTCAGGGCTTTCATGCATTCAAACTGTATTTTACCCGAGTAAGTTGCCTCTTTTATAGAATTGCCCGTGATTTGTAGTCCGGGATAGGTTACAATCGGAAAAAAAATCTTTTCTCTTTGGTTTTTCAATTCGGTTGCCCACTTTGTTAAATCCATCTTTGTTGTGTTTTTATGTTTCTTGGTTAAGTCGTTAGTGGTGCCAAAATAATAAATATTGTTTGTTTAACGTAAGAGAACAAAATGTATTTTAACAGGAGATTATCCAAAAATACTCATTACATCTTCTTTTGTCAGTTTCTTCATAATGTTTTCGTCGGTCTGGATAATACTGTCCGAAACAGCTTTTTTATCGCCCTGGTAATCCACTATTTTTTCTTCAATAGTATCTTTACAAATCATGCGGTAGGCAAAAACTTTTTTGTCCTGGCCAATTCGATAACATCTGTCGATGGCCTGGTTTTCTACTGCAGGATTCCACCATGGGTCAACAATGTAAACATAATCGGCCGCGGTAAGGTTAATGCCGGTTCCTCCGGCCTTAAGACTGATTAAAAACACCCGGCAGTTTTCGTCCTCCTGAAACCGTTTTACACTTTCTTTTCGCTGCTTTTGGTTGCATTTCCCGTCGAGGTATTCGTAGTTGATGTCCAGTTTGTTGATTTCATTTTTAATGAGCGAAAGCATTTTAACAAACTGAGAGAAAATTACAATTTTATGGTTCGCTGTTTTGTTGGTCATGTGCCTCGATAGTTCTTCAATTTTTATTGAACCATTACCGTAGTTTTCGTTGTCGGAAAGCATTGAGGGCGAGTCACAAATTTGTCGGAGCTTGGTTAGGCCTTCGAGAATGTGGATTTTCGAACGCTCGAGCCCATCTTCTTCAATTTTATTGAGCAATTGTTTGCGTATTTCATTGCGGTAGGCATCGTACACTTTGCGTTGCTCGTCGTCCATGGTGCAGTAAATGATATCTTCGGTTTTTGGAGGCAGCTCGGTGGCTACTTGTTCTTTTGTACGGCGCAGTATGAATGGTGATACCATTTTTTGCAGTTCGGAAGCGCGTTTTTGGTTGCTGTCACGATCGATTGGTGTTGAAAAATCTTCGCGAAATTGCTTGTTGCTACCCAGCATTCCAGGGTTAACGAAACTCATTTGCGCATACAGGTCGAAGGTTCCGTTTTCAATGGGAGTGCCGGTCATGGCCAAACGATTATTGGCTTTTAGCACTTTTACTGACTTGTAACGTTTTGATGCAGGGTTCTTTATTGCCTGCGATTCATCAAGTATGATATAATTGTACTTGATGTCTTTTAGAAAAATAATGTCGTTGATAATATGTCCGTAAGTTGTAATAATAACATGATATTCATTGAAATGGTCGGTGCTCTTGGTTCGGTCGGGACCATAGTGGAACAGTGCTTTGAGCGAGGGGCAAAATTTTTCAATTTCATTATGCCAGTTAAAAATTAAAGTAGTGGGAACAACGACAAGCGAGGGAGCTTTGCTTTTTGTTGAGATTTTTTTCAGAAATGTTATGGCTTGCAGGGTTTTACCAAGTCCCATGTCGTCGGCCAAAATTCCGCCCCACTTAAATTCGTGCAGGAAGTTGAGCCAGTTTAGACCTTCTTTCTGGTAGTGCCTGAGTGTGCCTTTGATTCCGGTCGGGAGTTTAACTTTCTTGATTTCAGAGAACGATTTCAGTTTTCGGGTTTTTTCGGACAGTTCTTTTAGTACTTCTTCATCTTTAATATTATCGAATAAATCGTCAATAAGCGGGAATTTTGTTTTTGAAATGCGAATTTTTCCTTCTTTTATTTCACCCGCCCTCAGGTAGCGTTCAAATTTGTCGAGCCATTCCTGTGGGAGCAGACCGATAGTTCCATCGGCCAGTTTGATGTATTTTTCTTTTTTGATAAGTGATTTTCGCACATCGGAGAGCGAAACCTTGTTGTCTCCAAAAGCAATCTCAACATCGGCTTCGAACCAGTCGCGACCTGATTTCAGGTTGGTGTTTATTGAAGCCTGGTTGGTGTTATAGCGGAAGTTCTTCAAATTGTTGAGGCCAAATACTTCAATACCTGCTTCCTGTAGCTTAGCAAATGCATCGAAAAACCAGTAGTTTTCAATCATTTGTTGTGCTTTCAGGTTGTAAAATTCGTAAGGGAATTGTTTTTGAAATTGAGGGTGCAAGGTTCTGAAAAATGTTTCAAAGTCCTCTTCGTAACTCGCATCACGAATTTGTTGGTGAATGGTTTGACCATTTATTTTTAAGGGTGTTCCTTTTTTCAGGACTTCAACTTCAATTTCATTTTGGTATTCAACTACCGGTTTGAACATTACAAAATTTCCTTCTCCGCTTATGTATATCTTTCGGCTTACAGGTTTTAACTTCATTGTTTTAATCTCAAAATTTTCGATGTTGTCAAATTTTATTTCAATATTTTCGGCTTTGGGCAGTACAATTTCTTTTAAAAAGGCATCGGTATGCTCCTTAACTATTTTGAGTGGTTTCGGGTGTTGCAAGCTTTTAATTACTTCAACACTTTGGTGTTCGTTTTCAAAAGCATAAATGTTTTCACCCTGTTTCAAAAACATGAAACTGAACAAGTTTTGCCGGTTTTCATCTGGAATAAACTCGCTATTGTTTAAGGCGATGCTTGGTTGAATTTCAGTAAAAAGTTCGTTTTGTGTGACCCGGTAAAAGAATTTTGCACGTTGTTTGTTGAGTTTTATGCTCATTGTTTCTGATTTGCGGAGCTTATGGTTGTAAAGGTCATAAGCTGAACCATTGTATAAAAACAGATATGGATGTCCGGACAAAAGGTTGACGATTTCGTTTATATGTTGGTGATAGAAGTGACTGCGTTCACGGGAAGTATAAAGTTCGGGATACTCATCAGTGTTTATTTTCTTAAGCGAGAGTTGAAGGCTAATATGTTTTTCCTGAATTTTTTTGCAAAGAGAAATAATTTTCTCGTCGGTTTCGGTTTCGTTTAACAGGGCATGGTTATCATCATTATATAATTGAAAATTAGAAATAATTGCCGTTTCAGACTTGTTGAGTTTTCCAGAAACCGGAACAATTTCAAAGCTGTTTATAAAGTTGCTGTAAATCATGTAACCAATCGCGTACTTGCTAGTTCGTTTTTCATTTTCAACGGGTTGTTCTGCAAAGTCGGGTTTGATAATATGTGGGTGTTTATTGTGGTCTGGTATGTGTTCAGTTATTGTATTTCTCAGAAAAACCTCTTTCACGGGCATGAGCCCGATAAATTCTTTGGTCATGATAGGAAATATGTTGCTGTTTTCAATCCTGATGCTTACAAATTCATCAGGCGATACCTTTCCTTTCAGGCCATAGTTGCCTATAATCTCTTCCTTGAATTTTTGCAGCTTATCGGGGATTATAATTGTTGGAAAGTATTGAATCCGGCTTAATTCATAAAGTACCAATAGTTGGTGTTTACAAAAATCGTTTGTGTTTTGTTTGCAGGAACATGAAAATTCAATGTTGCCTTCTTTATGTTTTGCTATTACCTGATAGCTGTTCTGTGTCCAGTAACCGGTAAAAACTTTACTTTTAAGTTGATTGCTGTGAAAAGATTGAAATTCAAGCCGCATGTCGGATAGATACCCCGGCATAATGTTGCGTTCCCGGAGCAGGTTGTCGGCAAATTCTTCATCAAAATCATCAGCCGGAATTAATTCCGAAGCCGGTGACAAATCTTCGGTGAAAGGTATTTCAAGCAAGTTGTTTTGTTCGTGTTTATCAAAATAAATTAGCGATGCCACCTGATGTTTGCAAATTCCTTCGCCTGTGTAAGGGCAGTTGCAACTGGTTTCAAGGTAATCATCGTCTTGTTGGGTGACAACTACATCGTAAACACCACTATTCCCCAAAACATTATATTCTATGGAAAGGGGTTCATCCGAAAGCTTCATGCTGTTGATGATACGCCCATTAATAAAATAATAATAACCTCGATTAAGACTTGCTTGTGTGCCAAAGTCATGACAAAAATCTTCGATCGATTTGTTGTTGTATATATGCATTCTGAATAAAATATAATGTGAAGTTGGTAAAAATAAGATAAAGCGATGAGTTAGAAAAAATAATTGCGATACGAAAAAAATCGTACTAATATTTGCATTTACGAATAATGTCGTATATATTTGTACGAATAAAATCGTATGTGAAAATGAAAAGCAAAAAATCAACACCAACCGCATCAGAGTTAGAGGTATTGAATGTGTTATGGAAGTGTGGCCCGTCAACTGTAAAATCAGTGCATGAAGCATTACTATCTACAAAAGATGTAGGTTATACTACCACGCTGAAAATTATGCAGAATATGCACGATAAAGGTTTTTTGTCGCGCATGCCTGAGGGGCGAAGTCATATTTATGAAGCTGCTTATGAGCAAGGAGAAACACGCGGACGTTTGCTCGACCGTTTCGTAGACTCAACATTTTCGGGTTCTGCTTCGAGCCTGGTGATGCAATTACTTGGTAACAAAAAAACAAGCAAAAAGGAACTGGACGAGATTAGACGTATCATTAATGATATGGACACATATTAATAATATATACATTATGAATGCTATATTCAATTTTATATCGCCTGAGTTTGTCGAAGCGTTTGGCTGGACAATCATCCATTCGTTATGGCAAGGCATTCTTGTGACTGGTGCCATCGTTGTTGTTTTTTCGTTGATGCACCGTAACAGTGCACAAGTGAAATATCTTATTGGTTATTTTGGGCTTTTATTAATGCTGGGATGGAGTGCTTTAACCTTTACAAATGCTTATGAATATGCCAATGAAAAAAATGTGTTGAAGCAAAACATGATATCCACTCCGGGATTCGCGAAAGTCTATCTCGAAGAACATTTGTCACAGCGAGCTGAAGAAAATGAAACTGTTGAAAGTGCAATTAATTTAAATTTAATAAAGTTGCGTAGCTTTTTTCAACGCAATTTTCATATTGTCCTTTTATTCTGGATAGCCGGTTTCCTGTTTTTGGTATTTCGTATGGCCGGTGGTTTACTGTACAATTATAAGTTGCGGACCCGACGGTTGATCGTCGTTGATGAAAAATGGATGGAGACCCTTAGAGATTATGCGGACCGTTTAAAAATAAACCGAAAAGTTGAAGCATTTTTTTCACCATTGGTTAAAAGTCCGCTTACGCTTGGGGTTTTTAAACCGGTTATTCTTTTCCCGGTGGCTGCTTTTACAGGGCTTTCGGTTAAAGATGTTGAGGCTGTCCTGGCACATGAGCTGGCACATATTGTTCGCCGCGATTATCTTTTCAATATTATTCAGTCGGTAATCGGGTTGATTTACTTTTATCATCCTGCCATGTGGCTCATATCCTCGCTTATCAATGCCGAACGCGAAAACAGCTGCGACAACATTGCCATTGGGTTAACCGGTGATAGGAAAGGATACATCAGGACTCTTGCGCAGACAGAAATTAACCGTGCAGAATACGAAAATTTAGCCATGGCTTTTGCTTCCCGCAGGGGGAGTGTTCTAAGCCGAATAAAACACATACAAAAACAAAAAGCAATGAAAACAAACTTTATCGAAGGCCTGATAGCTGCTGCAGTAGTGGTTACAGGGTTCATGCTGGTGTCGTTTACGGTAGGCAACAGTGTGCACACGCAAATTTTACCTAACGAGGGGCCGGTTCTGGAAGTGCCCGAAGGCAGAAATGAACCAGTTCAGAAAAAAGAATGGACAGAACAAGAGATTGACAGTCTGAAAAACAGTGTTGAGAAGCAACTTGCCGAGAAAAAAGATGTAGAAGAAGTCTCTGAAGAGATGGAGCGTATGGTTGAGGTGGCTATGTCGGAAAATGATCCCGAGTTACAGGCTGAGATTATGGCCGAAATTAACCGTGCCATGGCCGAAATTGATATCGATGCTATTGTTCGAGAGGCAATGCACGAAGCATCGGTAGCGATAAAAGAGGCTCAGGTTGAAATTCGTGAGGCTCGTGTGGAGATTGATAGTGAGGAAATAAGGCGAGATATGGAAGAAGCGCGTCGTGATATGGAAGAGGCTCATAGGGAGATTGAAGAAGCCCGCCGCGAAGTAAATGAAGAGATGCGCAGGGAACTGGAAAATGCCGAAGGCATGAGCAAGGAAATGATTGAACTATCGATTCAAGCCGCCAATGCTGGTATTGATATTGCTTCGGCCGTTGTTAACAGTATTGATATCGATGCAATTGTGAATGGTGCACTTAACGGTGTTGGTGTCGCTTTGGATGCTTTGAGTGAAATTGATATAGATTCGATTGAAGCCAACGATTCGTTGACTCAGGGAGATATTGACGAATTGAAACAGTTGCTTGAAGAGAAAGAAGAAGAGATAAAGGCAGAGAAGAAGAAACTGAAAGAAAAAGAGAAGGAACTAAAAAGAAAATAGGCGACTTTTTCTTCAAATTTATTTTATAACACAAAACTACTTATGCGACAGTTTGCTTTTCAGACTGTCGCATTTATTTTTCTATTTTTGCGGCTGATTCCAATTTTAAAAATCTAAGAATTGCAAAAGCTTAAACTTTATATTTTCCCGCAAGTATTTTTGTGGATAGGCGTTTTTCTTCTAATTACAGGATTATTGTCTGGTTACTTCTATTTCTCGGGCGAGCGACCTGAGATATTTGATTTTGATGTCTATGCTTTTTATTCGACAAAGCTACGCATCAAATATTTCACTATTATAAATAATAATGTTCTTGATGAATTTGCAGGTGTAGTGTCGCTTTTAGGATTGTTTACAATGTTTTTTTCGAAAACAAAGCACGAAGACAGCAATGTGACAATTCTTAGAATCAAGTCAATATATCAGGGCATGATAATTTCAACCGTATTTGCCATGTTGCTTTTTGTTTTTGTTTATGGATGGCCAATTTTTGCCGTGTTGGCTTGCTTGTTCTACTTTTTTTTGTTGGTCTGTTTTATTGTATTCCGGTTAAAATACATGATTTACCTTAAGAAATAGTCTGTATGAAGTACATCTTACTTAACCATGCAAAATGGTTCTTATTTTTTTCTAAAAGGCTATGTTTATAAAACCCCACTTTTCGTTTACTAAAAAATAATAACAGTTCACTAAGAAAAAACAACCATTCACACATTTAATTGTATAACGCTCAGTAAATTATATATATTTAAAAAATAATTTAAAGATTTAAAAATGAGAGTTAGATTAGTAAAGTCATCCGATGTACTAAAAGTTATTAATGGATTAGTGTTGATTGTTGCTGCATTAGCAATGGTTTTGCAATACGAAAACATCATACACATGAATATATATATGGTTTATATATTTTCAGGAGTATTGCTTGGGTTGGGTGTTATAAAATTTTTAACTCTGTTTGAAAAGTAAGCGATCAATTATAGCTCGTTTCTCCGGTTAAAGCTCCCTCTTCATCCCACATTTTCCACGTTCCGGTTTTCTCTCCTTTTTTGTAACTCATAATAACCCGAAGTGTTCCATTATTATCCCACACTTTCCAGGTTCC
>JAQICD010000270.1 GCA_027858715.1 Prolixibacteraceae bacterium | reverse complement strand
GGCGAAAGCGGCGTTTCCCACTCATAAGCTTTATAACCACTTCGTTTCGAAACAAAATGCCCCACTGGGTTATATATATCGTTTGAACCAGTAATTTCGTAACCTTCATGTAATTTCTCCAAATCACGTTTTAGGTTAGCAGTTGTGTTCACGTCCCAATATCCGGTCTGGAAATAAGGAATTGCTTCATATTTCTGAGGAATATCCAACACATCGGGACATGGAGGCTTGGGAGTCCAGTGCTTCGTTATAAAAACGGTATCGTTTATAACAGTATCACTAAGCACATTAAAAACAGGCACATATTCATATTCATCAGTAAAAACAGACTCAACTTCGGAGCCATTTATCCGCATATTATGTTTGGCTCTGTCGTCCGGATTAGTTTCATTTACGATATCACTGTACCCCGTGAAAACATATTTTTCGTCACGATCGCAATAATAAGTACCTTTATCAGGACTTGCATACGAACCGCCACTTAACTTATATTTAAGGCCTGAAAAAATGCTAAATGATGCACTTGCTGACTCGACTTCTTCGCTTAAAGCTCCTTCAATTTTCAAAACCGGAAATTCAATTTCATCATCGCTTATTGTAGAACTTTTATCAATTAATACAACATTCAAATCAACTTTAAACGGCATATCACAACCATAAATATCGTATCCACCCAATCCTTGGGGATTATCTGATGCCCACATAAATGCCTGTGGAGTTTTCTTATTTAAAGGATTATAGTAATAAAACGGATATTTCTGGTTATACATTCCATTCACATCAAAATGTTCGAAATCTTCGCTACAATTATTAATTAACACTTCATTAAATTCTTTAATCGACTTTTCATTAATTGAATAGCCACCAGTCTCTTTCAATTCAATTTCAAGTTCATATATTTGGTAGTCTCCGGTTTTATCCGATGAGAAATATAATCGCTTACCAGTAAGACTAATATGCGGTGTTATTTCATTATCAGCACTGTAAAGTTCGTTAACCAAAACCGGTTTCTGCCATTTACCATTATTCCTATAACTATAAAAAATATTCAGATTACTACCGGTCTTGTCGGAATAAAATTTAGCTTCATCGTCAGAAACCATTCGGTTTGACACAAAAAACAAATGTTTCCCATCGGACGATAACGTCGGATGCGATTCCCATGTTTTATTTCCCGATAATTCAGCCAAAGGCATTGGATTATCGGGTTTACCATTTACAAATTCAATACTCCAAAGATTTTTATATTCTGCATCAATTGGGTCAACACCCAGTTGGTCGCACGAAAAAATCATTGAATTACCGGCAACTGTTAGAGCCCCCTTCGTTGCCTTATTAAATTGCTGATAAAAATCGCTAAGCATAGGATTATTGTTATCAACATACAGTCGTTGAGCTTCACCCCAACCTTCCCATGGGCATTTCCCATCGCCAACCGTTCTTTCGCAATAATAAATTTGCTGATAATTATTGGTACGTTCGCGCTTATGATATAAACTATCGCCCCGCGAAGAAGCGAACCAAAGTCTTTCGGTTTTACCGCTATTAAGTAATTGTATAAACGGTGCGTTATCTTTAAACTGAAATTCTTGTTTCTGAACAAAAAAGTAATCGTTCATCTGGTAATAAGATTTGTTCAGTTCATTTTCATCGGCAGTATTTATTGGCGAACGCATATTTATCTGCAACTCCGTACTTTTTGCCTCAACATCAATAGTTTTTTGCCTTTCAGTATTTTTGGACGTCTTACAACCAATAAATAAGACACTATTGATAAGTATTATCGTGATAATATATATTATTCTTCTCATAGCCTGATTTAATTTTGGATTACACTTAACGGATAAGCCACATAAAAACTCACAAAACCTATATTATGGTTGGTATTTGTACCATCTGATAATCCATCGATATATAAAAATGCAACATCACAGTAGCTGCTAAAGGTGTTTCCGCCTGATGTGAAACTTTCAGCAGTTCCATTTGGATTCCAAATAATGAATACGTCACCCAGTTTAATATCTACACCTATCCCATCAAGAGCCATTTGTTCTGCTGTACGAAATGGCTCCCATCCATAGCTCTCGCCTTCGGAAAATTGAAAATTATATGTTGGTGCATTTCCAAGTGATGTAAAAGCACCTTCGTTAAATACATGGTCGATAAGATTATCGAGGTCTGATGAAAAATCTCCATTACTTGAGTAATTGGCCACGGGCTTTTCGGTTACACGCGTAAATCTATTGTAATCAAGTTTTCCGTTGTACTTCACCAAAAACAACTTTGGATATTGTCTTAAAATTGTATTCTGGGGCTGTGCAACCTCAAAATAAAATGAGTGATTAGATTGTGGCGAAGGCGGAGTTGTAGTATAATCGATATGGTTCATACTGAGATTATCAATTTTTCCAAAATAGTTGTAATCCTCGTCGTAGATATCAATTTTATATACCTGGTAAGCCGATTCCGGTTCTTTATCCGACACCTGACTAAAAGCTTTCATACTCATTGGCTCGGATACGCTAACTGTATTTTGATAAACCTGGGCTGATAAATCAACCGTTTGACTACAGATAAACTCTCCCGAAGTATTTGTTGCTTCGATTATAAGCCTGGCTTTATAAACATCATCGTGGTTGCTTTGAATATGAGCTTTTGCATCGGGCGTATGAAACCGAATACTCATTATTCCGTTTCCGCCTGAACCAAGCATCATAAAATCGTCGATTACCGAGAAAAAGGCTCTGTCACCTGTATTACCATTATCAACTATTTGATAATTTATATTCACATCTGAACATGTAAGGACATCTTCATTATCGGCAACATTAATTAAATAAGAAACCGTTTCGGAACCTGTAATTACGCCCCTACACATATTTCCTAAATTACCACTCATTCGTTGATTAATAGTGTTCCCTGTCCCCATTTGTACTTTATCACCCCATTTTAGATTCTGTAGAATATCTCCGTTAGCCGGATCGACAAAATCAGCAGTTAGACTGTTCATTTTAGTAATTTCAGGACAAACATTCTCGCAACCAGCACCTTTATATTCTACAATAAATGAACATGATTCTTTTAGCTCGTCAACACGATTATAAACATCAACAAAAATTTCAAAGGTATCGATGCTTTCGCCTGATTTTTCGGGTTCAAATTCTGCCGACATATTAAAGGTGTCGTACAGCCTTATTTGCTGCCCAACCAATTCATCAGGAGTTGTAATTATCCAATCGTGAGCCTCGCTAAACGATGTAGCTGGTTCAGATGAATTAAATCGGTCAACAGATGTAATAATCAGATAGCAATCGCTGTCGAGCATGCCATCCCTTACTGTGAATATGCTTTCGCTGCTATAATCCATTGTAGAACCGACCGACACGGGATAAGCAGAACGATCGATTGTTTTATTTACTTCGCCATCGTTTGAGAATGGACAAACACAGCCATCTTCACAAATTTCGGCAGTTAAATTTACAAGAACCTGACCTGTATGTTCATTGCCTGAACCATCTGTACATATTGTAGGAAGAGATAGCTGCGTATCGAATACACCCACCTCATCAGTTTCAACAAAAAATGAGATATTTAACTCATTTGCATTTAAATAAACATCACCATTATCATCAGGTTCAGGCGAAATATTCGCAAAAAACTTATCTTCAAGAGCAAGAACTTCAGATACGTCAACTCTAATTTCATCAGAGGTATTCACCGACACACTGTTCCAACGAATATCAGCTTGCGAAGCCCCAACCATCAAACAACCTTTATACAGGTTTGCAAGTTTAACATCTATTGTTTCATTAATCGTTTCGCAAGCAATTTCTGTTTCGGGTGATTCTTCACAATCACGCTCAAAACTAAAAACATAAGTAGTATCGCAACACATAAAATCGATACTGTCTTCGAAATAAGACGAGTTATTAACAGCTACCAGTTTAATGTTATTAATTCCGCACTGGCTGTTTGGAATTGTATATTCCAGTTCTCCACTGCTATTTAAAAAAGAACTTATGAGCGTATCAATACTTGAACCTCCCACATCATAATGAATAATCGTTATGCTGGCATCAGGAGCAGGATATTCCTGTGTTATTCCCTCGCATGTTTCAAAATTTTTCCCTTTTATTTTAATTGTAATGTTGCTATTATTGGCACAAGGATCGGTTACCACTTCTGTACATGCCGAATGAAGAAAGACCACTGCAAGCAATGAGCATAACATTATCGTTGTTGCTATATATGTATAATTTTTCATGTCAAATTATTTTACCAAGTGAAACCTAATCGAACAAAAAATTGCCCGGCATTACGCCTGGGATAATTTGTAATGTCATCAATCCCAACTGCCTCGTAGCAATTGCCCAAATCGTCGTTAATTGGCATAGCCAGAGATGTATATCGATATCCTATATCGAAAGAAAGGTCGCGGTTTTTAGTTTTCCATAAATCGATACCTACCCCGCCTCCGGTAAACCACGAAGCCGGTATATCGGCAATAATAAATGGAACACCGCCGCTCGCATCGTATGCAGCTCCCAGGTCGCCAAACAAATACCAGGCATTGCATTTCCCCCATAAGGGAGCAGAAAACTCGTTAAAAGTAAACCGGGGGTGGAATGATATCGGGATAAACAAGCCTCCATCAACCGGCCAAAAACCGGTAAGTAATCCAAGTCCAACAGCATGACGGTTATTGATTCGGGCAACACGTGGAATAATTGCTGCCTCTGCACCCAATATGAGGTTTGTACCACCCCGACCGAATCCAATTACCTGGTTAATAAAATCATTCCGTTCGTAAAAAGTTCCACCATTATAACCGGTATAAAACATACCTTCGTTATCCCAGCGGCGACTGGCCAACATGCCCCGTAACTCAATTTTCACAAGCTTGCGGGCACGATTACAAAGGCCCAAATCTTCCAACTCGGAATAACGTACAATCTCGGGTGGAACATCGGCATCAGAAGTAGTAACAATTCGTTTTACCTGTGAAGTATCAACCCTAAACATGTTTTGCTTGATAAACTGTTCAAGGCTTTCGCCTGTTAGTTTGTACGGCTGATCGTCGGTGCAATCAACAAGGTAAAGGTCAACCTTTTTTTTACTCACCTCAATTGGCACCGGGGTGAAAAAAGTTTCAATTTCTTTATTTCCCTTGTTGCCTATAGCATCTTCATCGAGTTCTACCTTATAAAGCGTAGAATTATCGATATCGCATAAAACACATTTAGTGGGGGTACATGAATAAGCCAGCATCAGCAATATAAATGCAAGGCATAAATATCCACTTTTAAGTAATAGATTTTTCATAAATCAAGTTTAATATAAACACAATATATTTATGTTATACATGATAGTTCATACAAATATGAACAATTATTGAAGATTAGTCATGTTCAAATCGTAAAAACCGAATGCAATTCGTATAATTCTACAATCAATTTCGCTATCCAAATTTATTAACAATTCTCACAAATATCAATTTTGCTTACCCATCTTTCAAAAAATAACTATTTTTGCAAAAAAATAAATAAGTTCTTTAACAATGATTAGCAGAAGAATCATCAGAATTAAGGTTATGCAGTCGTTGTATGCTTTTCATACATCGCCCGATCAAACCATCAACCAGGCAGAAAAAGAGTTGTTTCACAGTATTAAACGAACGTACGATTTATACCACCTGCTGCTTCAGCTTTTAGTTGAGGTTCATAAATACGCATCCGAACGTTCTGAACTCCGCAAAAAAAAGAATTTCCCTACAGAGGAAGATTTAAATCCCAATACAAAATTTATTAACAATGGTTTATTATCCAGTTTAGCGCAGAACATTGCTCTTCAGGATTACCTCGAATCAAAGAAGTTGAGCTGGATAGATCATTTTAACCTAATTAAAAAGTTGCATAATCAGCTTACCGAATCAGAATTTTTCAGCAAATACATGGCGAACAGTGATAGCTCAATTTCGGAAGACCGGGGTTTAGTTGAATATTTTTACGCTGAAATTGTTGCGCAGTCAGACGACCTCTACCAATTGCTCGAGGAACAAAGTATATACTGGAACGACGATGTTGAATTTGTTATTAGCATGATTATAAGAACATTGGGCAAATTCAAAGCAAATTCGCCCGATTTCAAAAGTTTAATGCCACTATTTAAAGACAGAGAGGATGAAGATTTCACCAAGGAGTTAATACGTAAATCAATAGTAAACTCGGATGAATACCGCTCCATAATAAAAACACACTTAAAAAACTGGGAAATCGACCGCGTAGCATTTATCGACGTGCTGATCATGGAAATGGCCATTTGCGAGTTCCTAAACTTTCAGTCAATACCTACAAAAGTATCACTTAACGAATACATCGATCTGGCACGTTATTACAGTACCATTAAAAGTCGGACATTTATTAATGGCATTCTTGATAAAATTTTAAAGTCGTTAAATGAAGACGGTAAAGTTAAAAAAGCCGGACGTGGTTTAATTGAAGAAACAAAAAGCAGCACAAAACGAATAAAGTAAGCATATAAAGTTTGCAATTCGATAATATTTACATAATTTTGAGAATCTTTTAAAAAAAATTAGAAGCAAATAAACAGGTAACAATTTATAAAAGAATACAATGATGAACTATTTTAATTACATTTTATTATTTGGACAAACCACTGGTGAAGATCAAAACCCTTTAGGGATGTTTTTACCTCTCATATTGGTTTTAGTTATTTTCTGGTTTTTTATGATTCGACCACAGGCCAAAAAACAAAAAGAATTACGCAAATTCCGCGAATCAATCCAAAAAGGGGATAAAGTAATAACAACTGGTGGCATTTATGGAAAAATAAGCAGCGTTAAAGACACCTCTGTTATTTTACAGATTGATGAAAACACTAAAATTACTGTAGATAAAAACAGTATCATTAAAGATCCAACCGATTTACAACAAGGACAGAAATAGAAAAAAAGAAGGGAATACCCTTCTTTTTTTATAAATAAAATAAGCCAATTGCTTTTCTTAATCATTCCTTTCAAACTCTGTTTTCAAATTATTACCTTTAGCCGAAAATTAATAGTCTGGTTGTGCTAAAGAATTTATACTATAATACCAAAGATTACATTTTAAACCTAAACTTAAAAAAAGACACCCGCCCGGTTATCTTTTTAATTTGTTTGTTGATTGCTGCTGCATTATGGTTTTCAAATGCACTTGGCAAGCGTTACGAGACAACAGTATCGATGCCAATTCAATACACCAACATCCCTCAGAACAAAGCCCTTATTAAAACTCCGCCTAAATCAATCAGGGTTAAGATGGAAGCATTTGGATACACTCTGCTTAGACACAAAATAAACCTAACCATCAATCCTATAAACTTCAATTTCAGCTCGTTCACTAATAAACAAATACTAAATGATGGTATTAATACCTACGAAATTGAGACGAATGAATACATTGAACAATTTTCAAAGCAAGTAAGCTCAGAAATTAACATCATTGAAATCACTCCAAAGAAAATCACTTTCGAATTTGATGATATAATAACCAAGTCTATTCCGGTAAAAAGCAATGTAGAAATGAGCTTCGAAGACCAATATTTTTTATCCGACTCAATTCGTTTTTCTCCTACCCACATAGAAGTATCAGGTTCAAAAAGCATTATTGATACCATCACTCATATTGAAATAAAAAAAGTACATTTTAAAAACTTAAATGCAACTGTAAACAAAAATGTTTCTTTAAGCGAAATACCTGGTATTTCAACACCAATTAAACGAGTAGAAATGGAAATACCTGTATCGCTATACACCGAATTCAAAAGCAAAATACAACTCGAAAAAATAAACGTACCCGACAGCCTGAACCTCATTACCTTTCCTGGCTACGTTGATATAACCTGCATTGTTTCATTCGACAAATATGCAGGTATCAGTGCATCGGCTTTTGTTATGTTTGTTGACTTTAACGACATTAATTCGAACACCGAAAAGCTACCGGTAAAGCTCATTAACGAACCAGCTAATATAAAATCGCTTACTTATTCGCCTTCGGAAGTTGAATTCATTATTGAAAATAATTAACCATGCTTAAAGTTGTACTCACCGGTGGAATTGGGGCGGGAAAATCATATGTAGGACGAATTTTCACTAAATTGGGAATACCAATTTTTATTGCTGATATTGAGGCCAGAAAAATTCAACTTTCTAATTCCAGTGTTATTGAAAAACTCACTAATCTGCTTGGCAACGACATTTACCTGCCCAACGGCGACATTAACCGAAAAAAACTGGCTCATATTATTTTTAACGATAAAATTGCACTTCAAAAAGTAAACGAAATTATTCACCCTGCTGTAAGAGAAGCCTTTGACAAATGGTCAAAAAAACAAAAAGCTCCTTTTGTGATTCAGGAGGCTGCAATTATTTTTGAAAACCAGCAAGCCCATAATTTCGATAAAATAATAACGGTAACCGCTTCCACTGAACTTAAAATTAAGAGAGTAATGGAACGCGACAAAATAAGTAGGGACGAGGTATTGAAAAGAATGAAAAATCAACTATCAGACAAAATAAAGATTGAACAATCGGATTTTGTTATCAACACAGATGAAGGGCAGCTCATACTGCCACAAATAATTGAAATACATAAAAATTTAATACAATAATGGCAAAATTTGGAAAATGGATAGGAGCTGGACTTGGAGCTTACGCTGCCGGTCCCATAGGAGCAATTTTAGGATTTGTAATTGGTTCCGCTTTTGATAAAAACACAAACATCTCCCGAACTGGACAAAGTCCTTATGGTGGAGGTCATCCATATGGCAGACCTCATAGACCAACAACAGGAGGTTACGTAACAAGTTTATTGGTTCTGGTTGCAGCCATTATGAAAGCCGACGGAAAAACCTTGAAATCGGAACTGAACTATGTGAAAGATTTCTTTGTGCGTAATTTTGGTGCACCCTCGGCAGTCGAAGCCATAAAACTTTTACAGGATTTGCTGAAGCAAAACATTCCCGTAACCGACGTATGTCACCAAATACAGCGCAACATGGACTATTCGTCGCGCCTGCAACTCATGCATTTCTTGTTTGGCATTGCACAGGCCGACGGTCATATTCATGAAAATGAACTTAAACTGATAGAACATATTGGCATTAATCTTGGCATTAGCACCAAAGATTACGAATCAATTAAATCGATGTTTATCAAAAACACCGATGCAGCCTATAAAATACTTGAAATTGAGCCCGCAGCAAGCGACGACGAAGTTAAAAAAGCTTACCGTAAAATGGCTATGAAATACCATCCCGACAAAGTGAGCTATCTTGGTGAAGACTTTCAAAAAGCAGCCAACAAGAAATTTAAAAAAGTACAGGAAGCTTATTCTGAAATAAAGAAACAACGAAATATCGCTTAAAATAAAAAAAGCAAGCCTGTAAGCCGGGTCCTGTAACGGCCGTAGTCAATGACTATGGCCGTTTTTCTGTCATTTATCTTAGCAACCTACCCCTCCTGAGCAATCCAAGCAAGTTGGAAAAATACGACGGGCAGCCGTATGCCGAAGCTCTCAGGATATATTTGGTCTTGCAACTCCCGGTGCAGACAGCTTTTGGTGTCGCCACCAAAACTGGTGGGCTCTTACCCCACCTTCTCACCTTTACCCGCCTCCCCGATATACATCGTGATTGACAGAGGCTGGTTTAACCTCAAATATAGCGGGCAGTCATTCTCTTCTCTGCTATCATACCCTCACAGATATCTCACCTTTCATGAGCGGGGTACCCTCTGTTGCCCGGACTTTCCTCTGTAACATAAGGCCACAGCGACAGAACGGCTTGCTTTGCCGCAAAGGTAGTTTTTTTAGTGGAAAAGTTTCAGGTTTACCCCGTTGAATCCCGAAGGGAAATACTTCACAGGGGTTTCAAGTTTCAAGTTAACTTCGTTCATCGAAGCAGACTTAGGCACTTATGTACTTATGCACTTTTTTACAGGTTTCAGGTTTGATATTTAGACTTTTAAAATGTAGTTCAGCCAAATTAATGTAAATTTGAACGTTTTATCAGCTATATTTAGCTAAATTTGGACGTTTTATCGGCTATATTTAGCTAAATTTGGACTTTTAACGGCTATATTTACGTAAATTTAGATTTTTTAAAAATAATATTTGTATATTTACAAAGGTTACAACATTCAATAGTTATGGATAATCAATGGTATAAGCGTCATTTAGAAGATAATTACAATGATTTTTTAAAAAGAGGAAAAGTATCATTGTTGTACGGACCACGACGTGTTGGAAAAACCGAGCTCATTAAAAAAATCATCAGCAATTATTCTGGCAAAGTATTTACCGGCACAGGTGATAATTTAGAAATAAGTGAGCTTTTTTCTTCACAACGCTTATCCCAACTTGAGATGGCATTTGGCAGTTATCAACTAATTTTTATCGATGAAGCTCAACGCATCCCAAACATTGGCTATGGCTTGAAATTGCTTATTGATAGTTTTCCTAATATGAACATCATAGCTTCGGGTTCCTCTTCTTTCGATTTGTTAAATAAAACCGGCGAACCACTAACAGGCCGACAAATTGTTCGTACACTATATCCCATTTCTGTAATGGAATTGCACGACCAACTCGGAGGAATGGACGTAATACAAAAACTCGAACCACTTCTAATCTATGGCTCATATCCTGAAGTTTTAACCAGTTCGGGCAATGAGGATAAAAAAGAATATTTATCAACCATTAGAGACTCTTATCTTTTTAAAGATATTTTGGAACTTGACAATATTAAAAACCCATCAAAACTGACCGACCTTTTACGTCTGCTGGCGTACCAAATTGGCCATGAAGTTTCTATAAATGAATTAAGCAACAGTCTGGGTGTTTCCAAACACAGCGTTGAACGTCTTCTCGATTTACTCGAAAAAACATTCATTATTAAAAAAGTAGGGGGATTCTCCCGTAACCTGAGAAAAGAAATCACTAAAACAAGCCGATACTATTTCTGGGATAATGGAATAAGAAACGCGTTAATAAATAACTTTAACAACCTAAAACTTAGAAATGACACAGGCATGCTTTGGGAAAACTTTCTCTTTATGGAAAGAATAAAAACCAAAGCCTACAAAAGCATCTACTCAAACGATTTTTTCTGGCGCACTTACGACCGACAAGAAATCGACCTCATAGAAGAGCGTGATGGAAACTTGTTTGCATACGAGTTTAAATGGAATAAACCCACGGCAAAAATCCCTAAAGCATTTATCAATGCGTATCCCGATGCTTCATTTAAAGTTATCAGTAAAGATAACTTCCTGGAATTCCTTGTTTAATACTTCGGAAATCTAGTTGTATCGGTTTCGCGCATCATCTCGTACACAGTTTCGAAAATCCGTTCTACGTTAGGTTTCGAAAAATATTCGCCGTCGATACCATATGCCGGCCGGTGCTCCATGGCAGGCAGGGTAAGTGGTGCTGTATCAAGGTAGTTAAATATCTTTTGCTCGTCCATTGCTTTTTGAAGCATATAAGCTGTTCCTCCGCCCGGCACATCTTCGTCGGTAAACAGTATTTTGCTGGTCTTTTTTACCGACTGTAGAATAACATGGTTTACATCGAATGGCATAAGCGTCCGGACGTCGATCACTTCAGCTGAAATTCCATGTTCTGCCAATAACCAGGCAGCTTTCTGTGCATGATGTACATTCCAGCCATAACTCACAATGGTAATATCAGTACCTTCTTCCAAAATTTCGGGAACACCCAATGGAATTCGATATTCGCCCGGGTTTGCCGGCATTTGTTCTTTGACATTATAAGCTTTCAACGGCTCTATAACCAATGCCGGGTCGTTTGCCTGCAATAAAGTATTGTATAAACCGGCAGCTTGTGTCATATTACGGGGAACACACAAATACATGCCCCGTAATGAACCAAGAAGCATTTGCATGGGTGAACCGGCATGCCATATCCCCTGCAACTGATGACCGCGTGTACGCACAATTAACGGTGCTGCCTGTTTGCCCATGGTACGGTATTGCAAGCTCGCAAGGTCGTCACTAAG
>JAQICD010000258.1 GCA_027858715.1 Prolixibacteraceae bacterium | reverse complement strand
TATAAAAGCGCAAATAATTACCGGAACGGTTGTTTTTGTAATGATATTTCTCATCGGCATGGTGGTAAATAAACGGGCGTATCAGTATCCCTACAATGTTAAAGCTGATTATCAGTATGAATTCAGCCCAACTGATGCCAAAATCTACAAAAACACTATAAATGATAATAAAATCGACCTTTCAAAAGTCAATAAGCGTTTCAACACGGCATTTATTGAAGTTGAAATCCGCTCAAACATTGCAGGGTGGGTATTTCAGCCCGAAATTTCGATGAATGCCGGAGATGTAAATATCTTTCAGAATTTAGAATGCCGGACAAAAGGAAAAAGGTACATCAATATCAGCCAGTTTGTCGAGAACAATGCAAACAGCATTGAAATAGGGACATCGGGATGCAACATTACCAGCGATAGCATTCGTTTAATTTGCTACGAAAACAACATTGAAGCACCGCGCATATTAATCCTGTCGCCCCACCCCGACGATGCCGAAATTTCAGCTTATGGCCTTTACGCCTCACATCCCGACAAAACTTTCATAGCCACCATTACCGCCGGCGATGCAGGCAGCATGCGCTACGACGAGCTTTACAGCGATTCGACAATACACTACATCAAAAAAGGTAAAGTGCGGACATGGAACAGCATCACCATACCAATGCTTGGCGGAGTGGCTTCCCAAAATGCCATTAACCTGGGCTATTTCGATGCCTCGCTGAAAAAAATGTACGATGATACACTCACGTTGGCGAAATCAAGATATATCGATACAACAGACATTGGCCTGTTTCGTTCGGACAACTGCACACACTTGCCCGATTCGCTTTCACCATCATCGACATGGCGTTCGCTGGTAAACGATATTAAGTTTCTGCTTCTGAAACATAAACCCGATGTAATTATATCGGTTTACCCAAAACTCGACTACCACTACGATCATAAATACACGACTGCAGCTCTGGCACAGGCAATGAATGAAAGTAATTACACCAGCTGCAAAATATGGCTCTGCACAAACCACCTGCCCTTAACCACTATGTACCCCGATGGGAAAATTGGCAGTGCCATCAGCTTACCGCCTTATTTCGATAACGAGCCCATATATTTCGACAGAATTTGTTCGTTTCCATTAACACCGAAACTACAAAGCGATAAAATGCTGGCGCTTGATGCGATGAACGATTTACGTCCCGACACACAATACCGTAATACACGGGCATCGTGGTTGCTATTCAAGCAAAATCTGTTCGACAAATTATACCTGCGCGAATCAGACTATTTCAGGCGTTCGGCACGCAGTAACGAACTATTCTTTGTGATTGATGGTGAAAATTTTATTCAGCCAGATATTCAGGATAAATTATTTGAAGAATAAAAAGCCTCCCCAACCCCTCCAAAGGAGGGAGCAAGCAGCGCAAAAATAAATTAGCAAAAATAAATTATTGAAAATGAGAACCTATAACATAACTGAATTTGGAGCTATCGGAGACGGAAAAACGGACAATGCAGCAGCTATCCAACTGGCAATAGATACTTGCTCTGAAAACAGCGGGGGAACCGTTTTGATTCCCCCCGGAGGAATTTTCATGTCCGGCCCTTTAGACATAAAGTCGTATGTCGATTTTCATGTTTCGGCCGGTGCAACCGTGTTGGCCAACCCCGATGAGATGGCTTACACTCAAAGCGCCTTTAAAGAAAACTACGGCGAAGGCAGTATATGGATTGGTGGCAAAGATGCTGTGAACGTAACCATCAGCGGGCAGGGGACCATCGACGGAAACGGCCCGTCATTTATGGGGCCCGAAGAAAAAGCGGCTTTTGTTTTGAAAGATTTCGACACCTTCGACAGGCGCCCGCATTTGTTCACTCCTATAAATTTTCAAAACCTCATTATAAAAGATGTAACCTTTAAAGATTCTGCTTACTGGTGTTTACATCTTGTAGGCTGCAACGATGTAACCATACATAGCATAAAAATACTGAACAACCTTAAAATCCGTAATTCCGACGGCATCGACCCCGACCACTCGAAAAATGTTCGCATCAGCGATTGCTATATCGAATCGGGCGACGATTGCATTTGTCCGAAAACACGCCGCGAATACAAAGAATACGGGCCAACCGAAAATATTACTGTCACCAATTGTGTGTTAAAATCAACTTCGTGTTCTATCAAACTGGGCAGCGAAAATATGGATGCCATTCGCAATGTGGTTATTTCAAACTGCATAATAAGCAACAGCAACCGTGCAATAGGCATTCAAAACCGCGACGAAGGCATTGTTGAAAACGTAATATTCGATAACATCATCATCGAAAGCCGCCTGTTTGACAATGTTTGGTGGGGCAAGGCCGAACCTATATATGTTACCGCTTACAAGCGGCAGCCCGGCAATACCCGCGATGCCAACTGGCGTTTTGCACCCGGCCAAACTACCGGCCGTGTGGGTCTTATTCGCAATATCGTTTTCAACAATATTATTGCACAAAGCGAAAACGGCGTTTTTATTGGTGGTGAAAAAGGTAAAATTGAAAACATCCGCTTCAGCAACGTGCAAATAACAATTGACAAAACAACATCATACCAGTGTGGAATTTACGACTTACGCCCCTCCGATACAGTGGGAATATTAGAGCAAGGTACTTCAGGCTTTTATTTCGATACAGCCGACAACGTCCAACTGTTAAATTGTAGTGTAAAGTGGGGTGAAAATCGTCCGATGGAATACAAACACGCGCTTTTTGCAGCAAACATAAATCGCTTGAAAGTAATCAATTTCGAAGGCGAAGCTGCTCATAAAGAGAAACACGAAGCACAGGTAATAATTGAGCCATAGAAATACAGAGAGAGAAACAAAACTAAACAAGAAAACTAAACCGGGAGAAATAAATCATGTTTGGATTAAGTATTATCGACATCATCGTTATCGTTATTTACTTTTTAGTAATTATTGGAATAGGTATCTGGGCCAGCCGGCGAATCACTAACCAGGAAGACTATCTGCTTGGAGGCCGAAAATTCGGCAAACTGATACAAACCTTTGCCAGCTTTGGGCAGGCCACTTCGGCCGATGGCCCGGTTGGGGTAGCTACAACAACCTTCAAAAACGGTGCAGCAGGCATCTGGAGTTCACTCTTAATGGTGTTCTCTACCCCGTTATTTTGGATTACATCACCTTGGCAACGCCGCTTACGCGTGCTAACCATGGGCGATTTTTACGAAGAACGTTACGGTTCTAAAAAAATGGCGGCTACTTATGCCATTGTAGCGGCAATAGGCATGATGGGCTTACTTTCGGTAGGCTATACAGCCATGAACAAAACCATAATGGCTATAACCCCGAAAACAGTTGAAGATTTTAACGTTGAAGAAAAAAAGGAATACGACCAGTCACTCATTCTGCATTCACTGGAAGAAAGAGACTATACGAGTCTTTCCGAACCGGAAAAACAACAACTTGAAGATCTGCGCATTCTCAATCCAAGCTCAGTTTTTTCATATATAAATGAATCAGCTTTGGTATGGATTGTTTGTCTTATTATTTTGCTTTATGCTGTAATGGGCGGACTGGAGGCCGCTTTTTACACCGACATGCTTCAAGGCTTTTTCATCATTGTGCTTTCCATTATCCTTATCCCTTTTTCGTGGATGAAAATAAAAAGCTTATACGGTACCGATGCCGGTGAATCGGCCATGGAAATATTGCATCAAAAACTACCTCAGTCGTTTTTTGATATATTTGGCTCGCCCACCATTATCGACTTTACATGGTATTTTATTATTGCAGCCTCGCTGGTAGCAGGTATTACCGTAGTTACACAGCCCAACCAGCTAGTAACCAGCGGAGCTGCCAAAGATGAATACTCAGCCCGTTTTGGCTTTGTAACAGGAGGATTTCTAAAGCGTTTTTGCACCATCATGTGGGGCGTTATTGGCTTGGCGGCCATACTCTTATATACTGGTAAAGTTCAAAATCCCGATTTGATATGGGGTTATGCCACACGCGACTTATTAGGCTCACTCAATATTGGATTAGTCGGTTTAATGGTTGCCTCAATGATGGCTGCGCTCATGTCAACCGCCGATGCGCTGATGTTAACTGTGTCTGGTCTTATATTACACAACGTATATCGCCCGATAATGCCCGGCAAAAGCGAAAAACATTACGTTTGGGCAGGCCGTATATTTGGCGGACTCTTTCTGATTGGCGGCGCAATTGTAACAACTCAGTTCGATAGCATACTTGAGATTCTGAAATTTGTATGGGAATTCTTCGTCATTTTTGCAGCTGCTTTCTGGCTGGGATTAAAATGGCGCCGAGCCAACCGCCAGGGTGCCTGGTCGTCGATATTGGTTACATTGTTGGCTTTTTACCTTTTACCGGTAGTCGTACCTGTAGTATTCCCTTCGATACGCACCAACGAAACCATGCTGATTCAAACTCAGTCTGAACCACTTGTAAAGACCTACATAGCTTGCGAAGCCGATGTTGAAGAAAATCGCAAAACCATTGAAGAATTAAAATCAATAGATGTTAATGACGATAGGATGGCAGAAAATATAAAACCTCTCCAACTAGGCGATAAGTTCGACGTAACTTTTGTATTACCGTCAAAGGCAATATTATGGTCGAAACAACCTAAAAAGAATGCCAATGGTCAGCTTGAAGCCCGCGGCTATCTTTTTCCCGAGTTGTTTCTGTTACAGTCAATGGGCGCTAATCTTCATTTAAAACCTTATGCGCTAAACGAAACTATACGATTGATGATTCGACTCATCTCTCCGTTCATAATTCTCATTCTGGTTTCATTATTTACCAGACCACAAACTGACGAAAAAACCCGGCGCTTTTTCCTTAAAATGCGCACCCGCGTAAAAGGAAACGGTCTTGAAGCCGATGCGCGTGACGTACAGGAAGCATACGACAATCCACGTAAAACTGAAGAATTATTGCTGTTTCCCAATACCTCGCTCGAAGTTTATAAATGGAATAAACAAGACATCACCGGATTCCTGATATCTGTAGGAGTTGTTCTGATTGTATTGGCCACTTTGTTTGGCGCTGTTAATATGGGCAAATAAAAAGTTTATAACTTACTAAAACTCACTTTACCATGAAGAGAAATTATTTTATAGTTGCACTTTTATTCCTGGTATTCTTTTGCATATCGTTCCTGACCAATATATTGGGGTCTATAAATCCGAATGTAAGCGACAGTTATGATCTTAGCGGAGCAATGACCGGCATGTTGCCTTTTTCTTTCTTCATTGCCTACGCTTTCATGTCAATTCCTTCGGGTATGATTGTGCAGCGCTACAGAGAAAAAATAAGCATGACCTCCGCGTGGCTTGTATCAACACTAGGCGCACTTCTATTCGCCATTAACCCTACTTTTCCGGTATTTTTGGTTTCACTTTTTATGATTGGCGTCGGGATGGCCATGTTACAGGTAGCTATTAATCCTTTATTGAGAGTATCGGGTGGTGAACAAAATTTTGCTTTTCTTTCGGTAATGGCTCAGGTATTTTTTGGAGGTGCATCATACCTCAGCCCCATGGTTTATTCATATTTGGTAAGCAACTTACGTGCTCCGGTCGAAAATCACGGATTTTTCTTATCGGCATTGCAAAAAGTAACCCCACAAAGCATGTCGTGGGTTTCGCTTTATTGGATTTTTGCAGCTGTATCATTAGCAATGGTCGTAATTATGCTGGTAACACGCTTCCCTAAAGTAGAACTAAAAGACGAAGAAAAAGCAGGCGCATGGAGCATTCACAAAAAGCTTTTCAAGAATAAAACCGTGCTCTTATTCTTCCTCGGAATATTCATGTATGTTGGCACCGAACAGGGCATAGCAAACTGGATTTCGGAGTTTTTAAGAACGTACCACAGTCTATCTCCCGAAATTGAAGGAGCTAGAACAGTTGGCTGGTTCTGGGGTTTATTAACCATTGGTTGCCTGCTGGGGCTTGTTTTGTTAAAAATTATCGACAGCAAAATTGTTCTGCGTATATTTTCCATTTCAGCTATCGTTATACTTATTGTTACCCTAACAGGCAATGCGCAAACAGCAATGATTGGATTTCCGGCACTGGGCTTCTGCCTTTCGGTAATGTGGTCGATAATTTTCTCGCTGGCCCTCAACAGTATCGACAAGTTTCATGGGACTTTTTCGGGTATTTTATGTACCGGAATTGCCGGTGGTGCAATAGTACCGTTAATAATTGGCCAATTAAAAGACTGGTTTGGCCTACGCCCCGGCATGTTCGTGTTACTCCTCAC
>JAQICD010000047.1 GCA_027858715.1 Prolixibacteraceae bacterium | reverse complement strand
AGGGATTTTACCCTGAAAGTGACCTGGAAACAATTTGCAAGTACCAATCGAAATATGTAGGGCACCCCACCCGAAAAGTGAATGGCATTGAATTTAATACCGGGGCATTGGGACATGGTTTACCAATTTGCGCGGGCATTGCACTTGCCGGGAAAAAAGACAACGCACCTTACAAGGTGTATACCTTGCTGGGCGATGGCGAACTTGCCGAAGGGTCGAACTGGGAAGCTGCCATGATGGCCGCCCACTACAAGCTCGACAACCTGATAGCAATCCTCGACCACAACACTCTGCAAATTACCGGACGTAATGCCGAAGTATGCAATCCAGCGCCAATTAACGAAAAATTCAAAGCATTTGGATGGGGCGTAGTTGAAACAGATGGTAACAACATAACTGCCCTGCGCAAAACATTTAAGCAAATACCAGCTGTTAAAGGGAAACCTACGCTTGTAATTGCCAATACCATAAAAGGTAAAGGGGTAAGCTTTATGGAAGATGTTAAAAAATGGCACCATGGTGTACCGTCCGACGATGAGTACAAACAAGCCATTAGCGAATTGGATCATCAACTTAAACAATTGGAAGCCCAACTATAAAGGAAGAGAAAAAATGACAACAGATAAAATGCAGATGGGCAAAGCCAACCTGGTCGAATTTTCGGACACCATGATCGAGCTTGGCCAAAACGACAACGATATTTATGCTGTAACCAGCGATTCACGTGGTTCAGCCAAACTGGGGCCTTATGCCGATAAACTTCCGTCACAGATTGTAGAAGTAGGTATTGCTGAACAAAACCTTGTAGGTGTTTCGGCTGGTATGGCTTCAACCGGTAAAAAAGTATTTGCCGTTTCACCGGCATGTTTTCTTACCGCCCGTTCGCTCGAACAGGTTAAAAACGATGTAGCCTACTCAAACCAACCGGTAACACTTGTTGGAATAAGTGCCGGTGTTAGCTATGGTGCACTGGGCTCAACCCATCACTCGACCCACGATGTGGCTGTATTACGTGCTATAAATAATATGCAAATTGTGGTTCCGGCCGATAATTTCGAAACCCGGGAAGCAGTAAAGGCTGCGGCGGCATCTAATAAACCAATATTTCTGAAATTTGGCAAGAAAAACATGCCACACCTGCCACGTATCGAGAAGAAATTTGAAATTGGCAAAGCTTCAACAATTTGCGAAGGTTCTGATGTGGCATTCATTGCATGTGGTGAAACCGTAGCCCCGGCATACGAAGCGGCTCAAAAGCTAAGTGAGCAAGGTATTAGCTGCGAAGTAATCAGCATGCACACCATCAATCCGCTCGACAAAGACGCAATTGTTAAGGTGGCTAATAAATGCAAAGTTGTTATAACTGTTGAAGAACATTCGGTTCATGGTGGACTGGGCGAAGCTTGTGCAGCAATACTGTTGCAGGAACCAATCTGCAAACCTTTTAAAATTGTGGGAATCCCCGACGAAGAAACCGTTGCCGGGTCACAAGGTGAAATTTTTCAACATTACGGAATTTCTGCTGATGGATTGACTGAAACAGCAAACAAATTATTGAAATAAAGTCAATAGTCATTGGTCATTGGCCAATAGTTATTAGAAAATAAGATATGAAACGAATCATCTCATTAAGTACAGTACTGTTGTTAGCACTACTCACGGTTAATGCACAGGATAAAAGCCTGGTAAACACCTCGGAAAGCCCATTTGCTAAAGTTACTGCTCCCAACATAACTGATGTTGTCTGGACAGGCGGTTTCTGGGGAGAACGCAGCGATATTTGCATGAATAGCATGGTTCCGCACATGCTTGAACAATACCTCGACGACTCGGTAAGTCACGCTTATTTAAATTTTAGAATTGCTGCCGGGCTTGAAAAAGGCGAACATGTTGGGCCTCCATTTCACGATGGCGATTTCTATAAAATTCTTGAAGGACTGGTTATGAGTTATGCTCAATCGCCTACTCCGGAAAAAGAAAAGCAACTTGATGAGATTATCGACATGATCGGACGTTCGCAACGCGAAGACGGTTACATACACACACCTGTAGCCATTGAATCGCGCATGCATCCCGAGAAAAAACATGAGTTTTCCGAACGTCTCGATTTCGAAACCTACAATATGGGGCACCTCATGACCCTTGCCTGCCTGCATAACCGGGTTACAGACAAGGAAAACCTGCTCGATATTGCCAAAAATGCAACCGACTTTCTGTATCGCTATTACAAAGAATACCCTGCAAAACTTGCCGATAACGCTATTTGTCCGTCGCACTACATGGGTGTAACAGAGATGTACCGCACCACTGGCGAACCACGATACAAGGAATTGGCACAGGGACTTATCGATATACGCAATATGGTAACCGAGGGTACTGATCACAACCAGGATCGTACGCCGTTTAAACAACAAACACAAGCGATTGGTCATGCAGTGCGTGCCAACTACCTGTATGCCGGCGCCGCTGATGTTTATACTGAAACCGGCGACGATTCGATATTAACTGCACTTGAGCATATCTGGAATGATGTTGTCAGCAATAAACTATACATTACCGGGGCATGTGGTGCGCTTTACGATGGCGTTTCGCCAAACGGCACAACGTACCAGCCATCGGAGATACAACAAGTACATCAGGCTTACGGACGCCCTTACGAGTTGCCCAACCTTACCGCACACAACGAAAGCTGTGCCAACATTGGAAACTTGCTATGGAACTGGCGCATGTTTGCAATTACCGGCAAAGCTCAATACATCGACATTCTCGAAGAGGTAGCTTATAACAGTTTACTGGCCGCTGTTAGCCTCGACGGTATTAACCATTTCTACACCAATCCGCTTAGCGTGAACCATGCTCATGGCTTAAGCGACTCATTGCGCTGGTCGAAAGAACGCGAACCATACATCAGCTATTGCAACTGCTGTCCGCCCAATACTTCGCGCACCATTGCACAGATGCAAAGTTATGCCTACGCCGTTTCAGATAACGATGTTTGGGTGAACCTGTATGGAAGCAATAAACTCAACACAACCCTTCCCTCAGGTGAAAAAATTAACCTTTCACAAACATCCCAATATCCATGGGACGGAAATATCTCGATAAAAATACAAGAAGATCCAAATGCAACATTCAATATCAATTTACGCATCCCTGCATGGGTTGATGAATACACGGTTAAAGTAAATGGTAAAAAGATAAACACCGACGTAGCTCCGGGGAACTTCCTTTCTGTAAAAAGAAAATGGACGGCCAACGATGAAATTGAAATCGAATTCCCTATGGACGTAAAATTAATGGCAGCCAATCCACTAGTTGAAGCTACCCGAAACCAGGTAGCCGTGAAACGCGGCCCGGTGGTTTACTGCATCGAAGAAGCCGATGTACCTGAAGAAACAATACTCACCAACATTGCCATCCCGGTTAAAAATAACCTGAAGCCCGAGCACATGGCCATTGGTGAAAGTAATTTTATGGTTCTGAAAGGAAAAGCTACAATAATACAGGCAGGATCACCGGAGGGAAAATTGTATAACGAATTAAAACCAAGCAACCGTAAAACCAACATTACGCTTGTTCCATATTATACATGGGGCAACCGTGGACGAGGCAACATGAGTGTGTGGCTACCGGTATCGAACTAACCACAATAAGCTATAAAGAAGAAAAGGGTGCTGTTTCCAGCACCCCTTAAATGTTCTCTTTTCAATAAATTGTCAGGCGAATCATAAGAGTCCTAATCAAAAACAGCTAATAACCTGAACATTTCCAAGAGAAACCCGATAATCGTACAAACCACTATAAGAATTACCGGTTATAATGCCCCAAGCATTATATCATCAAGCTCACACAGTAGTACTATTTCGTATATATTTTCAATTTGTCTTAGGCAACTCATAGCTTGCCCCGATTTTTTTGGGGGAACTCGCACAAAATTTGATCATCATTATAAGTTATTCAACAAAGATACTATTCGTTCCTATTTTTGTTTTATTTTCATACACGTTTTTGATGAACGGATGATTTAGCATGATAAACAATTAAATTTGTTTTATTAATATCAAAATAGCCAAGACACATTCAATTATTATGCTCATCATGGCGTATTCATTTCAATATTTAGAAATATGAAAACTATAGTCGCAAAAAACAGTTTGGGTTTAGGTTTAGCATTACTGACAATAATATTTACTGTATTTATTTCATGCAACCAAAGCTCGATTCGCACGTACGAACCCAACAACAAAAACATTACATATGCAGGAAGAGTTGATCCTATTGAACAGGAAGTTATCCTAATTGGGGCGGCTTCGTCTGCTACAGCTTATTTCGAAGGTGATACCTGCGTAATTATTTTAAGAAACTACAATGAACATGGACAACACAATTATTTTTCAATAGAGATAGATGGGGAAGATTTAGGAAGATTTCGCATGGAAGGTTCCGAAATGCTTGAAATTCCGGTTGAAATACCATTCCCAGCTGAAAGCCATAAAATCAGTATTTTCAAATTGACCGAAGCTGCAAATGGCTATATTAACTTTGGCGGAATAAAATGCAAAAAAATTATAAAACCGAAACCTCAACCAACTCAAAGTATTGAATTTATTGGTAATTCGATCACTTGCGGTATGGGCAACGACACTACGCAAATAGCTTGTGGAAGAGGATTATGGTACGACCAGCACAATGCATACTGGGCTTATGGTTCAACAGTTTCGCGTGCCTTGAATGTAGATTTTCTACTTAGCTCTGTATCGGGAATTGGCATGTATCGCAACTGGAATAGCCCGGAGCCAACAATGCCACAGGTTTATAGTAATTTATATCTAAAACAGGACGAAAAGCAACCATTTACAACCAATAATTTCAATCCCGATATTGTAAGTATATGCCTGGGAACAAATGATTTATCGGATGGAGATGGAACAAACAAAAGATTACCTTTTGATGAAAATATTTTTACAGAAAACTACATTCAGTTTGTAGAACATATTTTAGAACGTTATCCGGATACACAAATAGCTCTTTTAACCAGCCCGATGATACAAGGCGAGAAACATGAGATTTTTCTCAGTTGCCTGACAAAGGTTAAGAATCATTTCTCAGAGTCATCACTAAAAGAACCTCAGATATTTGTTTTTGAACCGTTTGTGCCATCAGGATGTGATTACCATCCCGACATAAACGACCATATTTTTATGGCCGAACAGTTGTATTCGTTTTACAAAAATTTGCTAAACAATTAGGACGATCACCGCCCTAACAATGCACCTCTGTATTTGCAGTATCCTGTAAATATTCGGGATGTTCAACCATTGATGCATTATAAAACGAAGCAGCCTTGTCCATGATAACATCCATGCTTCGTTTTACTAAGGTAGCGCTTTTAGTGTCGTTTAGCGGAAAAGGATTTTCGTGTGTATATTCAAAAGGGAAATCAATAACATCTACACGCGGCATTTTCTCATCTTTACCCCGTTTATAGGTTTTCACAATTTTTTTAGCCGGCATCACTTTATCATTTTTCAAAGCAACCAACCATAAGTTATCGGCCTTTGAATCGAGCCATGTATTTCGGAATTTTCGGCCTTTCCGCAAGTACATCATGGCGTAAAACCCCTTCCAGGTATTGACGAATTCCGGCAATTGCAATAAAGATAAATGACGATGTACAGCTTTTAGTTTTGTCTTTCTTTTCAATTTAAGTAAGCTTTTAAAAGCCTGTAAATCCATTATATAGCGAGAAGTTCCAATCATGGAATCGAAAGTTGGTCCACCGGCAAATACAAATAATTTTGTATGTGTAAACAGATTTCCGGGGTTGCTTATAAGTATAATTTCAGCTAAAAAAGCGCCAATTGAGTAGGCAAAAAAATCAATTTTTGTCAATTCACTAAACAACGGGTGCTCTCCATCTCTGATTTGCATAACCAGTTTACGAACATCGTAAAAAGTTTGTACCCCCGAATAAATAAATTGTTCGGGCGATGCACTCAAGCGAATGCTCAAAGCCGCATTTGCGAAGGTGGTTTTGTTTTTCGAAGTGATGCCAAGCCTGGTTTTTACAGCATCCTTCATAACACGGGGATCGCTCCATTTTTTTGGTGCACGATTAATGTGGTAAGCAATTGGAAATAAAATAATCGGACAATTTAAACGCTTCATCAGTTCTGCTGCCCATTTTAAATATTTATCCCAGCTTTTTTCGTTTAAACCATGAAAAAGAATTATGCCCTTCGAAAACCTACTTTCACATTTAGGACTAATTACCGGATATTTAAAATGTCGATTTCCTTCAAACTTTTCATCAATCATTTCATGGTAATATAAATCGCCTTCATGAACAGGTGACATTTCAGGCTGAATTGAATAATCTGAATTGAAAGAAAATTCTTCTATCTCAAAAGCTTCTTCATCACCTCCGAAAGCTTCTGCCAATTTACGTTTCATATTCGTAATATTTAATTCTGTATCCATAGTGCATGAAAATTTAATTTGAAGCAAAGCTATGTAGCTTTTGAATGCTATATTCAGAAATGAAGTTACCACCTGCATTATGTGATGAAATGAATTTTGGTTGGGATACTTTTCAAAATATTGGGGTGAACAAAAATGTTTACAAATCAATATACAGGTTTGAAATATCTTTAGAATTTACGAAATCACCATTAGCAAGAAAAAAGCAAAAAAATAACCTCCGGCCTGGAAATGACCGGAGGTTTCTGGAAAATCTGGATTGGCTATGGAAATTTAATTCCTTTTTATTAAAACTCGTTAAACACCAGTTGTATTTTCACCACAATATGGCTTTAAACACTGTGCTCAGCCAAACTTTTTACAAATGAACTCCAAAAAAATGATAATTGAAAATATATGTAGCGAACACATGTCTGATGGGGTGAATTGAAATATTGATGTGGCGAATTAAATAATATAGGGGTGAAAAACATAAGCAAAAATCAACAATAAAAAAGTCAGTAAAAAGCACAAGTACATCAAAAAATAAACTTTAATTTTACCCCAACAAATAAAAAGCAAATCGGTATGGTTTTAAATCAGGTATTGCCCAATTATTTAACAACAAAGAAGAACACAATTATTCAAATTGCGTTTACCACTATATTCGCATTTGCATTTATAATAATCTATCGTCCGTTTGGTTACGAAAAATGGTACACCGAAGTAAAGCAATGGCAATTGTTGGTTGCCTCGCTGGTAGTTGTATTAACCGGAATGATTGTGGTATTGCTAAGCCGTGTTTTAATGTTGAATTCAAAAAAAACACATGAAATTACACTGGCTGTTTATATTTGGTTTATAATAGCCGAAGTTATTTCCATGGGACTTTTTTATACCCTGTTTGAAATACTAATTTTAAACGATGAACGCTCACCCGTATTTCTTTTTCTAAATGCCATTCAAAACACTTCGCTTATATTGCTTATCCCCTATACAGTTACCATCTTATTTTTTGCTTGGAGTGATATAAAAAAGAAATTAGATCAGGTTGTTACCCAATTTAAAAATCCATCTGATATTTTTATTCCTTTCAAAGACGAAAAGGGAAAATTAAAAATTACTATTAAATGTTCAGATTTGTATTATCTGGAATCAAACGATAATTATGTGAATATTAACTATTTCGACAAGGAAACAATAAAAACATATATGATTCGTAACAGTTTGAAAAATTACGAAAAAGAATTAATAGACTATCCTCTGGTACGTTGCCATCGGAAATATGCTGTAAATATCAAAAATGTAAAAATTCTAAAAAAAGGAAAAAAAGGATTTGAAATAATAATTGACAGCAAAAGCAACGAACAGATTCCTGTTTCTCGTTCATACGAGAAAGAATTAATTAAAAAGCTCAACGGGTAATAATGAAACGACATATAATAAAAACCGAAGACGGCTCACACAGTTTTTATGTTCCTGAACTGGACGAGCATTTTCATTCGACACATGGAGCAATTCAGGAGTCGCAACATGTTTTCATTCAATCGGGATTGAAACAAATAAAAAAAGAAACGATAAATATTTTTGAAGTAGGATTTGGCACAGGACTAAATACTTTACTTACTATAATTGAATCAGATAAAACCAATCAAAATATAAACTATTACAGTATCGAAAAATATCCTTTAACAAATACCGAATACACTCAATTAAACTACTCAAAGCTTACCGGCTTTAACTGCAATCCTACTTTTTTAAGCATGCACGATTGCGAATGGGGCAAAACGATTAAGCTAACGACTAATTTTCTTTTTACAAAAATTAGGGGAGATATTAATGCATACCAGTTTACCGAATGCCCGCTGTTCGACCTGATTTATTACGATGCTTTTGCACCAAACAAACAAAACGGCGTTTGGGATAAAGCAATTTTTGAACTTATTTACAAGCATTGTGCACCGGGAGCTGTACTCGTAACTTATTGTGCACGCGGTGAGGTACGACGCACTTTGCAGTCGGTTGGTTTCAAAACCGAAAAAGTTGCCGGACCACCCGGAAAACGTGAAATGCTTAGAGCAATTAAATAAACTTTAGCTTTCAGGTTGTGCAATTTTCACTATTTTCGCATCTGTTAAATACATAAACAACAAAGTATGTCAATTGAAAATCAAGTAGAAAAATTTAGTTATGCAATTGGTCTGAGTTTGGCCAGTAACTTGCTTCAATCGGGTATTAAAAGTGTTGAACTAAAACAACTTTTTAATGCCATTGAAGACGTTATGGAAGGTCGTCAACCAAAAATTTCACCCCAGGAAGCAAATCAGGTTATTGAAGAATTCTTCAAAAACAAACAAGCATCCGAAGGTGCATCAAATTCAAAAACAGGAGAGGCATTTTTAGCTGAGAATAAGAAAAAAGAAGGCGTTACTGAACTGGAAAGCGGTCTTCAGTACGAAATACTTACCGAAGGAAACGGAGCAATGCCAAAGCCAACCGATAAAGTCAAATGCCATTATCACGGCACATTGGTTGATGGCACAGTATTCGACAGCTCGGTACAACGCGGTCAGCCGGCCGAATTTCCGGTTAACGGGGTAATTAAAGGCTGGGTCGAAGCCCTGCAAATGATGCCCGCTGGCTCAAAATGGCGCTTGTACGTGCCACCTCATCTTGCTTATGGCGAACAAGGCGCTGGTGGCGTAATTGGCCCCAAAGCCACATTAATATTCGATGTAGAACTTATCAACATTATTTAAATAATCAACAAACACATTATTTTATGTTAAAAAACAATTTAGTACTCATTATTGCAGCGATGCTGTTAATTGGGTTTGCTTCATGTAACAATACTTCAAGCAGCTCAAAAGCAATAGTTGAAACAGAAGCCGATTCAGTAGCATTATCAATAGGATATTCAATCGGTAGCAATCTAAATCAACAATTTCCGGATGTATCTCCCGAATTAATTGCCCAAGGCATTGTTGAAGGTTATAACGAACAAAAAAATCCGCTGTTTGAAACACCAAAGGCTGCCGATGCCGCTATCAGAAAATACATGAATTCTGCAAGCGAAAGACAAGCAGATGCCAACAAAAAAGAAGGCGAAGCTTTTTTAGAGAAAAACGCAAAACGTAAAGGTATTCAGGTTACCGAAAGTGGCTTGCAATACGAAGTTATTGAAGAAGGTGACGGCGAAAAACCAGCAGCCGAAAACACTGTTAAAGTACATTACCATGGAACAACTATCGATGGTGAAGTTTTCGATAGTTCAGTTGATAGTGGCGAACCTGTCACATTCCCGCTCAACGGCGTAATTACAGGTTGGACCGAAGGGTTACAGCTTATGCCTGTAGGTGCAAAATATAAGTTTTACATCCCTTCGGATTTGGCTTACGGACAAAGTGGTGCTAGCGGTATGATAGGCCCTAATAGCACATTAATTTTTGAAGTTGAACTACTTGAAATCGTAAAATAATTTTATGAGTTTAGAAGTAAACGGTAAGATAACCCAGGTATTACCTGTGCAATCGGGCACAAGTAAAGCCGGTAAAGAGTGGCAAAAACAAGAGTTTGTAATCGAAACAGAAGAGCAATTCCCACGCAATGTATGCTTTACACTGTTTGGAGACAAAATATCGCTGCTAAATGGTTTTAATAGTGGCGACGAGGTTTCGGTTGCTTTTAACCTCGAATCGAGAGAATATAACGGAAGATGGTTTCATAACGTAAACGCCTGGCGCATTAATAAAGCGTCACAGGGAGGAAACGACGTTCCCGGCTATTCACCCGGAGATATACCTCCGCCACCCGAACCGGACGGAGAACAGTCGCCTAACGATTTACCATTTTAATCAAATACAACCGGGGTTTTTTCAACCCCGGTTTTTTATTGCCGAAAAAATGAAAACACCTCCATCAAAAAGGCAATTCCACCATGAATAAACACCCCACCCCAGATATTCCGGCTATATAAAGCAATTACACCAAGAATATAACCGCCAAAAACCGAACTGATGGTCTCGCCCATTGGTTTACCAAAATGCAACACCGCATATGTTGCAGCCATAGGTAGCACTACATTTTTACCCAATAGTTTCGATAACCCAACCACAAGAAAACCTCTGAAAAACAACTCGGTATTCAAAAAATCAAAAATATAGGCAAACTCGTATATAAATTTGGCTATCCATTCTTCTATTTGATAATAGTTCGCAAAAACCAAACCGCCCGTACGTTTATAGGTTGGATAATATTCAAGAAAACCGGGCAAGTATGTCCCGATATAAATAACCGGCAACATAAGTAAAAGCATGAGCCAATATACCTTAATGCTTAGGTTGTTGAACCTTAAACCAAAAAAACCATCGCCTGCCTTTCGGTCAAAAAACAGCCATAAAACAAATAAAGGAAGAATAAGAGTCAATACTCCGTACAAGTTGTATAAGGTTTTAAAATAAAAGCGGTATGTTGGAGCAGGAACTCCTTCAATAAAAAATTTGGCAACATAGGGAAACACCGAACGATCGGCACTCAAAATCAATAAGCCAAGTATGCTTTTCACCCAAAATTGCCATGTAAATGCAATATTTTTCTTTTCAAAAAAATAAATGATTAGCAATACACCATAATAAGCAAATCCATGATATGCAAAAAACAAAGCTATTCTGACCGGTTTTCCGTAAAAGCTATCAATATACGAATCTTCAAAATCGAGATAATAGTTAAATGTAATTAAAGCTCCTATAAATATTGCAACTGATAGATAAAGCGGTAATCGGAAATACCCTCTATGAAAATCTTTATAATAATCGATAAATTTCTTTAGCATATTATCTGCATTAAAAATTACAATTCATTACATTTACCTTTATAAAACAACAGGGAGTGGTTTACAGCTACACAAATAAACATATAAATTTTCTTTTGGTACTATTGTTTGTAACAAATAGTATCAGTGGAAACTCATTTCTGCAAAACAGTTATTCATTTAACCAAATCTCTTATGAACAAGGTTTGCCCGACGCGAATGTTCGTGCACAAATTCAAGACAGAAACGGAATTATATGGATAAGTATAGAATCGGCCGGATTATGTCGCTATGATGGACACAGGTTCAATTTGTTTCAACATATTGACGATGATTCGACCAGTATTTCGAGCAATTTTATTAACGAGATAGCTGAGGATAATGAAGGTTACTTATGGTTAGCCACTGACCACGGGCTGAATAAATTTGATCCAAAAACTAAAAAAGCATTATGTTTTTTCAACGAATCCGAAAATGATATTTCAATACCCGACAATGTATGTCAAAGCGTATATGTAGATAAAGCGGGTACATTACTTGTTGGCACCGAAAACGGACTGGCAGTAAAAGAGGCTAATTCAAACTATTTTAAGCATTTTTTTGCAGTTACCGGCTCATCATTGTTTAGCAAAAGAATTTCGATAATTAGTATAACCGGTGGTGAAAACGGAATGTATTGGCTCGGAACAAACAAAGGAATGATACTGTTTAATCGTAAAACAGGTCAATACAAACGTTGGATGAACAACAAAGATAAAAAACTTGAGGCAAATGAGCCTATTCATAACAGGATTATGACAATCACCCCCGATAATAACGGTTATTTGTGGGTTGGCACACATCGGGGATTAGATCGTTTTAATATCGATACAGAAACATTTGTTCGCTGGAAATACAATACAAAAGATGAAAAAGCACTTGAACTGGAAGGCATTAATGCTTTAATGCTTGATAAAAACAATTTACTATGGGTTGGTTCGTACACAATGGGAATTATTATTATTAATACCAATGACTTATCTTATATCCGAATTCATACACAATCTCAAAATGGAGAAAACTCGATAAAAAGCAATCACATACGCTATTTTCTTGAAGACGCTCAAGGACTGATTTGGGTTGGAACCAAGTTTGAAGGACTATTTAAATATAATGGCTATAAAAATATATTTCAGTGGCCTGATAAATTTAGCAAGTTAGCTGAATTCAAAACTGAATATATACTGAGCTTTCACAACGACTCAAATAAAACATTCTGGATTGGAACAAAGCATAACGGATTGTATAAAATCACAAATGAAAACGTTGCTCACTATACTACGAATACAAAAAATAAGAGACAACTTCCGTCGAACAGAATACAGCATATTATTCGCGATTCGGAACACAATCTTTGGGTTGGTACTGAAGCCGGACTAGTGCTTTATAGTGATATACAAAATACTTTTATACATTACAGCAATGAGCCCATCACCTGGCTTTGCGAAGACCAACATAAAAATATATGGGTAGGTACAACTACGGGGATATTTATTGTCAGTAAATCTAAAAATATGCTTCAACGCTTTAATTCCCCATTCTCTCATTCCATTTTTTTAAATAACAATATAGAAATTGCACAAATCTTTTGTGACAACAATAATAATATTTGGTTCTCTACACGCTACAACGGTCTATACAAATATTCACACGAAACCGGACTAATAAATAATTTCACACATTCACTTAGCAATAAAAACAGCATCAGCGACAATATGGCAAGAGCCATACACCAAGATAAATCAGGCAACATTTGGGTTGGCACAAAATCGAAAGGAGTTGATGTTATCGACAAAAATAATAACATTATCAAAACCTACACTACAAGCGATGGTTTGCCCAGCAATATGATACTTTGCATCGAAGAAAGCAACAACGGAAATATATGGTTAGGCACCCATAGCGGACTTTCGGAACTCAACCTGAAAACAGGTGAAATTCTAAACTACAACAGCGATTTTGGACTTAGAAGCAATATTGCTGAAATTGGTGCCAGTCATACCTTTCCCGACGGTGAAATGCTTTTTGGCGGCAGCAATGGATTTAACATTTTCAACCCAGAATCATTAATCATAGAGAAAAGCCATATAGATCCATTGATAACATCTATCAAAATAAACGACAAAGAGCGATTTGTAAATATTTCAGAAGAACATTCAGTTACACTACGACCAAGCGAGAATTTCGTTTCGTTTGAATTCACATTGCCCGACTACAATAATACATACAGACACAACTACCGGGTATTACTCGAAGGAGTGGATAAGGAATGGAAGGACCTCGATAATAGAAACTATATTTCATACACTTATCTCGACCCTGGCTCATACAGTTTTAAGGTTAAAGCAGCTAACGAATACGGAAACTGGACACATGAGCTTGTATTCCACCTGACCATAAAAAAAGCATTTTATCAAACCAATATCTTTATTGTTTTTATCATAGTTATTATATTCATACTAACAATCATAATAATTAACACTATAAAAACCCGCCACATAAAATTGCAACAACTAATATCAGAGAGAACAAAAAAACTTGAAATTGCTTACAAAGAATTGCTTAATAAAAACACCCACATCAGGGAGCAAAACCGACAAATTGAACGACACCAGAACGATCTTGAGCAGAAAGTAGCCGAGCGAACGCACGATTTGGAAATTGCCAAACGTAAAGCCGAAGAATCCGACAGGCTAAAATCATCATTTTTGGCAAACATGTCGCACGAAATACGCACTCCGCTGAATGCCATAACCGGATTCTCGAACCTTATCTGCAACGACACGGTAACCCCCGAACGCAAACAAAAATATGTAAGTATCATTAAATCAAATAATTCATCCTTATTAAAACTTGTTGAAGATATTCTCGATGTTTCGAAAATAGAAGCACATCAACTCAAAATTGAAAAAGAATATTTCGACCTGGATAATTTGATATATGATTTAACAACCATTTTTGCAGAAGAAGTAAAGATTAAACGTGGAGACAAAGTTAAGCTGACACTAAAAAGAACAACTCCACCTGAGTCCTCGGTTTCATTGTATTCCGATCCGATAAGACTGAAACAAATTATGGACAATTTGCTAAGCAATGCAGTGAAATTTACTTATAAAGGATTTATCGAAACTGGATATCAACTAAAACAGAATCGAGTTCTGTTTTGGATTAAAGATACTGGCATTGGCATAAAAAAAGAAGATATTGAACTCATTTTCAACCGATTTACTAAAGTAGAAACCGACAATGCGATCTATCGTGGTACCGGTTTGGGTTTGAGTATTACTCAAAGCCTTGTTGAAATGCTTGGTGGAGAAATATGGGTCGAATCGACTTTCAATGCAGGTTCAACTTTCTTCTTTGAACTTCCGGGACAAATCAAAATTTCCAACCAGCCGGATTACAATAAAAATCACACTAATAAGTCAAATCTTAAAGACAAAAAAATCCTGATTGTAGAAGACGAGCGATCAAATTTTGTGCTTATTCAATCGTACTTAATGAAATCAGACGCCGATTTAACATGGGCACACAGCGGAAACATTGCTATTGAATACTGCAAAAACCAGCACTACGATTTGATTTTGCTTGACATTAAAATGCCAATTATCGATGGATATGAAACATTCAGACAAATAAAAAAGATAAACAGCCAGTATATAATCATAGCACAAACAGCCTTTGCATCAGCAGAAGAGCGAATTAGAATAGCCACTACCGGCTTTAACGATTTCATTATTAAACCTTACTCAAAAGATGAACTGATACATAAGATCAGCAACTTTTTATAAACTTCAATAAATTAGTTTGCTTCGCTTCAATTTATATTCAGTAGGTGTTTCGCCAAAATGCTTTTTAAAAGATTTACTGAAATAATTTGAGTCGTTAAAACCCACAGAACTACTTATTTCGCTTACAGTTTTATCTGTCGAAGACATTAGTCGTGCTGCTTCTTTCATGCGAATAATGCGTAAATATTCGTTAGGCGCATAACCACTCGCCGATTTCATTTTTTTAAAGAAAAGTGTACGACTCATTTTTGTTCTTTCAACAAGGAAATCAACATTCAATGAAGGATCTGATATATTATTCATAACCAGTTCATTTACTTTTTCAAGAAATGAATGATCAGTTTTCAGCGAATTTGATATTTTTCCGGCTGCCTGATCTTCTACATCCTGTTCGAGCCTTTTCTTCAGTTTTTTTCGTTGAACGATAACCTTTTCAATCTTAGTCAATAAATAATTGATATTGAATGGCTTAATCACATAATCGTCGGCACCGCACTCAACGCCCTTCAACTTCTTCTCGTCCGACTCTTCGCCTGTAAGCAAAATAATAGGGATATGACTGGTATCGTATGTTTCTTTGAGTTCACGGGTTAATTCGTAACCATCTATTTTAGGCATAACTAAATCGCTCAAAATAAGATTTGGCATGTGTTTTCGCGCCAACTCAATACCTTCTTCACCGTTACCAGCTTCCAGCACATTGTATTTTACCGAAAGTTCACTGGCCAGGTATCTTCTCATCTCCTCATTATCTTCAACTACAAGAATGGTTTCAAGATAATCGGCGCTACGATGATTAACTTTGTAATTGGCTTGTTGCGACGATACTAGTATTTCGATATCATCGATAGAATTCAGGTCAAAAGCATCGCGTTTTTGAGTTATTCCATCAATTTCGTCAGCAACATAAGCATTTCGTGCTACTGGAATCTGAATGGTAAAGGTTGCCCCTCCCGCATCGTTGTTATCAACATCAATCTCACCTTTATGCAGGGTTATAATTTCCTTGGTAAAAAACAAACCTATGCCCGTACTCGTTTTACTATTGTAGAAACGATCAAAAATGTGTGGTAATTCCTGCTCGTCTATACCCGTTCCGTTATCTGCCACGCTAGCAGTTAATCGTCCCGATTCTTTATCAATTTCTATTTGCATTTGCACTGTTTTACCTCCTGGCGTAAATCTGAACGCATTCGAAAGCAGGTTGTAAAATACCTTCTCCAGCTGGCGCATATCACAAAAACCATAATATTTATCAATATTATAACTGTAATCGAAATTAACACCAAGTTTTTGTGCAAGTGGAAGAAAAACCATGTAAATCTCCCTGAAAAATTCAACAATATTAATCTCCGAAACTTTCAATTGCATTTTTCCTTCCCGCATTTTTCTGAAATCGAGAATCTGATCAATTAATCGTTTCAGGTAAATAGCATTCTTTTTAATCTGCAAACCTTTTTTTATTGCAAAATCCGAACTTTTATGATTCATTATAATCTCATCAACCGGACCTAATATTAAGGACAAAGGTGTTTTAAACTCGTGCGAAATATTGGTATAATACTCAATTCGCTTTTCGTTTAATGCGTGTTCAACTCGGGCATTGTTCTGCATTATTATTTGCCTGTAAACAACAATAGTAGAAACGGTTATCAACACAGACACTATTAGTATTATTAGAATATAACCAGCTATTGACTTCCAAAACGGGGGTAAAATCAACAACTCCATTTCAGCAATATTTTCCATCCATGTTCCGCTACTGTTGGTTGCCCGTACCTTTAATACATATTCCCCAGGCTCTATTTTTCGGTACATGGCATTGTTGGTAGTCGAAGGGTTGCTCCAGTAAGTATCGTATCCGTCAAGATAATAAGAATATTGAATGGCTCCGGGCTGTTCAAAATCTAGCACTGAAAAATATAGGGTAATATTGTTCTGATCGTAACGAAGTTTGATTTGCTTCTGATTTTCTATCGACGATGATAGAATTTTGGAATTCTGACTGGTAATATGTTCGCCATTTATTTCAAGCTTCGAAAACAACAATGGAAACTCTGTTGAATCTTTTTGTATCGAATCGGGATGAAATATTAAAAACCCATCGTTACTGCCAAACACCAGTTCCTGTCGTGTAGTTTTGCCCGAACAGGTTTCAGAAAAAGTCAGTGGCAAATACGAATTTTTGATATGGTACTTTTCAATATCCCCATCCGACGGATTCAGTCGAAATAAACCATTGTCAGTTCCCATCCAGATATAGCCGTCGTAATCTTCTTCAATACTATATACATTAGGACTAAGTATCTGGCTTTTATGATGTATCCATTTAAAATTTCTTTCCCTGAAATCTTCAGCTTTTAGCTGATTGATTCCACCATCGAGCATAGCAAGAAAAATATCATTGTTCTTCGATTGTTTAATCTGGTAAACCACTTTTCCCGACATCCCGTGCTTATCCTTAAGCGATGGCTGAATATTAATAAATTTCTTTTCGGGTGTATTCAAATATTTGCTTTCCAAAATAGAAATGCCCTCAGAAGTAGCAATCCACAAATTCTGCTGTGCATCGAAATACAAATCACGCACTTCGGTTGACACAATTCCTTCAGCACTCCCACCCGATGCTGTAAAACCCTTAAATTTGGGTGTCGTAAACGGATTGGTAAGCAAATCGACCCCTCCGAAAAAAGTACCAATCCAATACTGACCGTGTACATCCTGTTCGATACAATAAACATTATCAGAACTCAAAGAATTCGGGTTGTTAGGGTCATTCACAATATGAACAACTTCAATGTCGTTGTGATGCAGCCGGTTAACAAACGAAAGCATCGATTTAATGATATAAATACCATTTCCTTTTGTACCTATCCATAAATTATGGTCGTTGTCGAAAAACATACAATAAACATTCGTAGGCGGAAAAGCGTCTGTATTGTTTAAGTCATCGGGGATAACTCCAATTTGTTCGCGATTCCGGTATATGTATATTTTGCCAGCCTTACTGCCCAGCCACACATTACCCAGCACATCGGTTGTTACCGAACGGATATAGTTGTCGAAACCGGTTCGTGGATTTTCAACCGGAGTTATACGACTTAGCCGGTCGTTCTTAAGTGAAATTTTATTTACTCCACCATAAGAGGTGCCAATCCACAGATTTTTCGAACGATCTTCGTACATCGAAAGTACAATATCCGACGAAAGGCTACCGGTATTATCGGGTACATGTTTGAAATGCTGAAATTGTTCGTTTTCGCGATCGAATAAAAACAAACCGCCCCCGTTAATTCCTACCCATAAGTTATTGTTGCTGTCTTCGAGTATAATTTGCTTGTCATTCTCTCCTAAAAACTCACGATTTGAAAAATTAAGGTCGTAATACAAAAACCGTTCTTCTGCTGGAATATACTGATAAACACCTCTCTTTTCAGTAATCAACCAGAATGTACCATAACTATCATTTATAATCTCCGAAATAAACTCCGAATTGGGTAACCCGGGTGGAAACATACGACGATAAAATATTTTATTTACGGCTGGTTCATAATGAATAATCTCTCCCCTGTTAGTACCAATAAGCATTACACCGTTATCGTTATTATTTATGCATGAAATCTCTCCTTCAATCTGGTTACCAATACTGGCAACTATCGAAAATTGCAATCTTGATAAATCGTACTGAAACAATTCACCGCTTGCTGAACCTGCAAATATTTTTTCATCATATTCGTGAATATTTAAAAACTCGGTGTCAGCAGAAAAAATTTCAGGTAACCCTGAATAAATTTCATGCTGCTGTACCGAAAGCCGAATTAATCCATTTTTTGAAGCCAGCCAGATATTTTGTTCCGAGTCTTCATATATTTCATTTATACTGTTTTTCGTCATCCAGTCTGTTTCGGCAAATGACTGTATCGAAAAGTCTGAACTTTTATCGTTAAGATAGAATATTCGCAATAAACCTTCGGAATGAACAATCCATATATCGCCTAATGAAGAAACAAAATGGTCGGTAGATCTGGCTTCAGAAGGGATATATCCTTGTTCTTTAAAATTAATCACATAATTGTGAACTGGGTCAACCCGGTGTACATTTCCCAAAGTACTGCGTACCCAAATAAACCCATTATGATCTTCAAAAATTACACTCAATCTCGAATCGCTAAGGCTAGCTGTATCGCCAATGATAGTTTTGTACGTTTCAAACGAGTGACCGTCGTACCGGTTAAGTCCACCAGATGTGGCAAACCATAAATAACCTGTTTCATCTTGAATAATATCACGAACAAGGTTGTTCGAAAGTCCGTCGTTAGAGGAAATATGTTCAAATACATATTCACGTGCATATAAATTACCAATAAATAACAGGCTAAAAAACACTAAGAGCAATCTCATCTTATAATATTTTCTACATTATTAAACCATTCGAATCAATCGAAATATAAGTATTTTTGAATTATTAGCAATATTACCCGGCAAATACAGTAAAAACTAAAACATCACTTATCCATTTTACCAATAAAAACACAAATACCATGTGTATGATGTACGATTTTACCCATCGCTGATAACAACTTTTAACAATTTTGTAAAAAGAGAATTTAAAATCAAACTAAACTTTATTTTAAATGCAACAGTTCAATCTTATACGAATATTCACGTATGTATGTGCTTTTTTGTTCTTATTTAGTTGCAATAAAGCCAAAGAGGAATACTACGAAAGGCCGGGTTGGCTCGAACCACCCATTTATCAGCAATTGAAAGAAAAAGGTAATTTCACAAATTATCTGAAACTGGTTGATAAGGCGAACTACACTCAAACGCTGAACGGCGCTGGTTATTATACCGTTTTTGCACCTACCGACGAAGCATTTGAATCGTTTTTTGCAACGCACAACTTTTCTTCGATTGACGATATCGATTCTACACTTGTTAAAGAAATCGTCACGTATTCAATGTGTATTACACCCGCATCGTACGAAACCATCGACGATTTCCAGGATGGCACAACAAGTGCTACCCTTGAATCGAAAAGAGATAAAGCATTCAAACGTACCACATACAATTACAAATGGGTATATCAGGAAACTGATGTAAACGGAGTTGAACGTTATGTAATCGATTATAATTCATCGCCTGGAGTTGCAGGTAATGCAACACAAATATTCAACTCCGACGATTTCAATCAAAAGAACATCCCGTTTTTCACAGCTGCCTACATGGCTCAAAGAGGAATTTCGGCTGCCGATTATAATTACTTTTATCCCAACACGGAGCTTACCGATTTCAATGTGGTTGATGCACAGGTAATCGAAAAAGACTTATGGGCAGAAAACGGAATCATTCACGTGGTTGACGAAGTAATTTCGCCATTGAACAACCTCGAAGAAATTCTGGCTGAAACCAATGAATGTTCAAACTTCAAAGAAATGCTCGACAAGTACATGGTTGAGTATTCACTTGCCTTTGAATCTTTTCAATTAAAATATGAACAATCGTCAGGCCAACGTCAGGATGTTTATATGAAATGCTATCGTGGCGCTGCATTTAACCTAAATTGTGAAAACTATCTAACCTTTCTGTCCAACTCATCGCAAATGGATGCACAAATCGACGGGTATACCCTGTTTGCACCTACCAATTCGGCCATGCAGGATTTTTACAACGATAAATTTTTCAAGTACGGCTACAATTCGATCGATGATATGCCCAGTTATATCATTAATGAATTTGTAAATGCACACATGTTTATGAATACTGTTTGGCCAACCCGTTTCGATATAACGACCAACCTGTATGGTGAGGAAGCTCGCTTCAACGCCAATTCAGATGTTGTTAAAAAGGAAATTGGTAGCAACGGCGTTTTTTATGCAGTTGACAAAGTACAGGCAACCAACGCTTTCTCTACAGTACTGGCCGATATTCTTTTAAATCCCGATTACTCGCTAATGTACCAGGCATTACTAGACGTTGAGCCTATGGCTGAAAACCTAAAAAGTACAAAAGCAAAGTATATTGTATTTCCGATATCGAATGCCCAGTTTAATCAGGCCGGATTGGAATACAACTCGAACAGCAACTCGTGGGTTTTTACCGATGATGTAAATCGCCCCGACCTGGGCACAAGTCCATCCAATGCTCTTTCAAGGTTGCTTTATCTTCATATTATATTAGTTAATGATGATTCTTTTGATATTACTACCGGAAGCGGACTTGTAAAAGCATACAACGACGAATACATTGGTTATAACAATGGCCGCGTTTATGGTAGCGGAAACTCTGTTGCATTGCGACCAAGAATTTTATCGCCCATCGAAAGTGGTGCTATAAACGGACAATCGTATGCATTAACCAATGCCATAATGTTTTCGAATGGAAACATTGGAGAGGTGCTTTCTGTATCATCGATTAAAAAAGCATACAAGGCCACTCAATTGATGGCTTACCTCCGCAAAATTGCAAACGCAACCTATATTAACGACGAAGGCGTAGAAACCTATCTCGCCGGTACGGTTTACAACGAATCAAACCAACAAATAAAAGACATTTCAAACACCAGCTTTATTACTATTTTTCTACCTAACGATGAAGCAATTGATAAAGCGGTGGCCGATGGCGTTTTGAAACCAATTAACGATTTTGCCAATGGTACTTTAGGTTCTGGTGTATTGGGCGACGATAATCTTTCACTCGAAAATTTCATCAAATACCATATTATAAAAAACAACATTAAAGTTGGCGATGTTTTAAGTACTAAACTTTCGACATACAGAAAATTAGACGATGGTACTTTTGCCACCTTGCAAATTGACGGTGATAATGCAGAAAACCCGGGCACTCTGAAAGTTGTTGATAATCAGGGGCGAACTGCTAATGTGGTAACATCATCAACAATGGCTTACAATATACTTGGTAACAGAGTCATTGTACATGTAATTGATAACTATTTGACTTATTGATAAAATACTTTATAATGAACAAAATAAAAGGTTTTCTTATAATATTTCAACTGTTTCTTATCCTGTTGACATCAACAGCGCAGGAGTCTATGCTGGTCAGGGGTAAAGTTACCGATGGAACCGAAGGACTACCGGGAGTAACCGTAGTTGAGTTGGATAAAAACAACCGTATCGAAACAGGGGTTGCAACCAACATTGATGGTGAGTTTGCCATCAGGATGAAAGACAATACAAACAAACTACAATTTTCGTTTGTCGGTTTTAAAGAGCAGGTAGTTTTTCCTTCAGGAAATACTGTTAATATAACTTTGCAGGAAGATGCAATCGCACTGGGCGACATTGTAGTTACTGCCGAAGGAAAAACAAGTACAGGTTTTATGAGTATCGACGATCGCGACCTTGCAGCACCTGTTCAAAAAATCTCTGCCAAAGAGTTTGAAGACGTACAGGCATCGTCGATCGACGAAGCTTTACAGGGACGTTTGTCGGGTGTTGATATTACATCGAACTCGGGCGACCCGGGCTCAGGTATGTCAATCAGAATAAGGGGGGTAAGTACTCTTTCGGCCAACTCACAACCGCTTATTATTGTTGACAATGTACCTTACGAAACAGATATCGCATCAGACTTCAATTTTAGTACTGCCAACGAAGAAGGCTATTCGCAAATGTTGAATATTCCGGTTGACGATATCAAGGAAATTACGGTACTAAAAGATGCAGCATCGACAGCAATGTGGGGAACACAGGCTGCAAACGGAGTGTTGATGATTACCACAAAGCGTGGTGGCAAGGCACGCAAGCCGTCTATTACTTTAAATTACCGCGGTTCGTATTCGTTTAACCCCGAACATATTCCAATGCTTACCGGCGATCAGTATTCAACACTGATACAGGAAGCATGGCTTAACTCAAGAGGTTTCCCACTGCCAACATCTAGATACAAAGAGTTTTTGTATTCGCCCGACGACCCATACTACTACCATAATTATAGTAAAAATACCGATTGGGTTGATGCTATTACAAGGGACGGACACAACAGTACTATCGACTTTTCGATAACCGGTGGTGGTAATAAAGCTGCTTACCGCTTTTCGACCAACTATTACGACAATACAGGTACAACAATCGGTGCAGATTTTAACCGACTAACTACCCGTTTGAACTTAGATTATACCATTTCGGACAAACTAAAAATGAGGGCTGACTTTTCGGTAGCTCACAGTACAACCAATTCAAATTACGACGACGGGGATCGAATCAGAAGCAGTAGAGGTACCGATGTACGTAGTATAGCCTATAAAAAAATGCCCAATATGTCGATTTACGAATACGACTCGTATGGTAACCTAACCGGCGATTTCTTTTCGCCCGAA
>JAQICD010000227.1 GCA_027858715.1 Prolixibacteraceae bacterium | reverse complement strand
GCCTTTAACGATTGCTTCATGGCCGACACTACCACCTTTTCAAGTCGTTCGGGCTTGATTTTTTTCCGTTCGGAATGTTCACAAAGTAAAGGCGTAATCTCATCAACACCAATTTCGGTTGCTTTCTCAAGAAACCACTCGAAACGGTCGTTATTTTTGGTGGGCGCTATGGCTATATGCAAATAAAAATCCCGCTTCTGAAAAGCCTGAGTTTCTTCTTTAACCTCTATACTGCAGCGCTTCGGATTGGGGTCGGTAATTTCAGCTTTATACCAACCACCACGCCCGTCAACCAAAGTGAGAAAATCGCCCCTGCGCATACGCAACACCCTGACACAATGTTTCGATTCGGGTTCGTTAAGTGTATACTGTTTCCCTGAAATATCGGGGGTATAAAATATATTCATCGTTCCGGTTTATTCTTTGTACAACTTCGGGTACAAGTGCAAAAATAATAAACCTGAGCGGGCTTCAATATTTTTCCAACTATCAATATCAAAATCAAGAACAACCGTAGAACAAGTTGGCATACTCCCGTCGAAATCGGCACTCATATTCTGGGCCATAAAATGCATAAACGGATTGTGCCCGAATATGAAAAGTGTATCAGCCTCGTCTGGCGTTTGCTGAATAAGCTCAACAAAGTCGGAAGTGGTAAACTCGAAATACAAACCTTCAACTTGCTCAATTTTCTCAACCGGATAGTTAAGTCCTTCGGCATAAATGTTTGCGGTGGTTATGGCCCTTTTAGCCGGACTCGAAATGATTTTATCAGGATAGACTTTCCATTCTTTCAAGTCTTCAACAATATTATTTGCATCGTTAATACCACGGTCGAGCAAAACTCTGTCGAAGTCGCGATGATAGTTCTGCTGCTCGGTTTTTGCATGTCGTATAATTGCTAGTCGTTTCATATTTAAAATGATTTCTAAAATTGTTTTGGCGATAAAAACTTTAAATTTACGGCAAAAAATCAGGAAATTGAAACGAATAGGACTACTTTCAGATACTCATGGGTTTACCGACCCGAAAATTTATGAGTTTTTTAAAAATTGTGACGAAATATGGCATGCCGGCGATTTTGGTAACATGGAAACAGCCGACCACTTAGCTGCAGTTAAACCCCTGCGTGGTGTTTACGGCAATATCGACGACCAAAAGATTCGTACCGTGTACAAGCGTCACCTCAAATTCAGAATAGAAAAAGTAACCGTGTGGATGACCCACATTGGGGGCTACCCGGGTCATTACGATAAAAGCGCAAAACCCTGGATTTTTGAAAACCCGCCAATCCTTTTTATTAGCGGTCATTCGCACATCCTGAAAGTTATTTACGATAAAAAAATCGGCACACTGCATATCAACCCCGGAGCTGCCGGCAATCACGGGTTTCACAAAGTAAAAACGCTGCTTCGGTTTGTAATTGATGGCGACCGGATAAAAGACCTGGAGATTATGGAGATTGATAGAAAAAAATAACAATTAAAAAAAATTAGAGAACAAAATGTCTGTTTTTTTGTCTTATTGGACAAACTCAAAAAATAAGACAAAATGAAACAGATAAAACAATTATTGAGCGTAAACAATGCCCCGGTATCTACCGATTTTGCGTTGTTGCTAATCAGGGTTGGTTTTGGGGTGTTGATGCTCACACACGGCATTCCTAAGTTTGGAATGTTATTCTCGGGCGAACCGGTGCAGTTTTTACCACTTTTCGGCCTTAGTGCTACAGCATCAATGGCACTTGCCGCCACTGCCGAAGTTGGTGGTTCATTGTTATTGATTCTTGGACTGGGAACCCGGATTGCCGTTATACCGCTAATTTTCACTATGCTGGTTGCCGTATTTGTGGCACACGCATCCGACCCTCTGGCTGTAAAAGAACCGGCAATACATTTCCTGATTGCATATTTTGCTTTGCTTTTTGCAGGTAGCGGAAGGTATTCTGTTGATAAACTGTTGAAGATATAGGCAACGGGAACAATAGGAAGCCTCTAAAACATAAAAGTTTATTCGATAAAAAGTGAGCAT
>JAQICD010000017.1 GCA_027858715.1 Prolixibacteraceae bacterium | reverse complement strand
TTTGTAATTGCCACCATTTCATCATACGATTTTTGTAATCGCTTTTTGGCTTTTTTTATCCGATGTCGAAGGAATATTACCATAATTATTAGAAATGCCAATCCTGAAATGGTGACAATAATTGGTAATCTGAATCGTTTAAAAAAACTTTTCTTTTCATAAACACTAAACCACTTTTCGTAAATTTCATCATATTCTCCACTGGCTTTAAGTTGATAAAGCCCCGTGTTTAGCAACCACAAAAGTTCGTCATTATTTTTACTGACAGCCATTGCATATTTCTGAGGTTCTATTTTTGAATTTTGAATAACGATATTGGTAATATTGTGTTTTTTTATCAGGTAAGCTCCCTGGAAGTTCCCCAGGAGGGCTGCATCGTGTTTACCCGATGATAAAAGACTCAATGCACGTTGTTGGTTTTCAACCGCGATTATTTTATCTGTAAGTCCTGTTCTAATTAGAAAATCATGCATCAAATCTCCTTCCTGTACTATGATCTCCTTATTTCGAAGTTGTTCAATATCCTTGATGTCTTGACCTTTACGTGTGAAAACCCCATGGGTCATTACACTGTGCGGAATGCTAAATTTTACTTTTTTGGAGCGTTCTTCCGATACTTATTTGTTTAAGGCTTAAATGTTATAAATAATAAAGTTAGTTGTTTTTTAACAAACTGTTTTTCTTTTTTTTCATTTTTATTACTTTAGATTTTTGAAATTTAAATAATTAACCATGCAAATTGAAAACAACCCCCAGTTACAGTTGACGTATGATTTCTTACAGTACACCAACCAAAACGTATTTCTTACCGGGAAAGCCGGTACCGGTAAAACTACCTTTCTGAAGAACTTAAAAAAAGAATCTCCAAAACGTTCAATAATTGTTGCTCCAACTGGAGTAGCTGCCATTAATGCCGGTGGCGTAACCATTCATTCATTCTTTCAGCTTTCGTTTGGCCCTCAAATTCCTGATGGGCAGTATGGAATGCATGGTGTCAATGAGTCACAAGGTGATTCTTTCAAAACAAAACGGTTTAGTAAGAATAAAATTAACATTATCCGAAGTCTCGACCTTTTGATTATCGACGAAATCAGTATGGTGCGTGCCGATATGCTCGATGCCATAGATGCTGTATTACGGCGGTTTAGAGACCGCTACAAACCTTTTGGTGGTGTGCAATTGTTAATGATTGGCGATTTGCAGCAGCTTTCACCGGTAGTAAAAGACGGTGAATGGAATATTTTGAAGAAATATTACGATACGTTTTACTTTTTCAGCAGCCGTGCTTTAAAACAATCAAAATTTACTGGCATTGAGCTTCAGCATATTTATCGACAAAGCGACCGGCGGTTTATCGATTTATTAAATAAAGTACGGGAAAATACACTCGATTCATCAGCAATACAATTGCTTAATAGCCGCTATGTTAAAGACTTCAACCCTAAAGACGAAGAAGGCTACATTATGCTCACTACGCATAACTACCAGTCGCAGCGGGTGAATGCCTATCGTTTAAACCGACTCACTACAAAAATGCGTAGTTTCGAGTGCAGGGTACAGGGTGAATTTCCCGAATATTCTTATCCCGCCGACGATCATCTTCAGTTAAAGGTTGGCGCGCAAGTAATGTTTCTTAAAAATGATTCAACAGGCGAACAACGATATTATAATGGTAAAATAGGTGAAGTTGTACAGATCGATGATGATGAGATTGAAGTTCAATGCAAGAATGATGCTGATGTCATAAAAGTGGAACGCGATGTTTGGGAAAACACTAAATATACTTTAAACGAACAAACATCAGAAATTGAAGAAAATACGGTGGGACAGTTTGTTCAGTTTCCGCTGAAGTTGGCATGGGCAATAACAATTCATAAAAGTCAGGGATTAACGTTTGATAAGGCTATTATTGATGCGCAACAGTCGTTTGCCCACGGACAGGTATATGTGGCATTAAGCCGTTGTCGCAGCCTTGAGGGGCTGGTGCTAAGTTCGCTCCTCAATGCAGAAAGCGTAATTAACGATAAAACAGTTGTTGATTTTACCGATGATGTTGAAAAAAACCAACCCGGGGAACAGGACTTAACTCAAGCCAGAAAGGAATACGAAAAACAGCTGATTGCTGAGCTTTTCGATTTTAAAACTCTAACCGGGCATATCAAATATTTTCTAAAAATATGGAGTGAGAATGAAACCTATGTTATGGGAACTATGCGCGACGTTTTGATTCAGATGCTTTCGCCTGTTAATGTTGAAATGGTCGGGGTTGCCCTAAAATTTTATGACCAGGTATCGGCTATAATTAACCAGTACGGTTATGCCGAAAATAACAAAACGTTGAATGAACGCATTGCGAAAGCTGTTGATTACTATCAGAACAAAATACAAGAACACGTTGACTCTCCTTTGGAACAAGCAAGTTTCAGAACTGACAATAAAGCGATACGAAAACGGTTGAGCGAAATTTTTGGCCGTATCGAAAGCGAATTGGAAATACGTAAAGCTTGTCTTGGAGCAGTGAAAGGAGGATTCTCAATTCATTCTTATCTGAAGGCACGTGCCGAAGCAGCCATTGAAAAACCAACTAAAGCAACCCGGCGTGCGGCTGTGTTTACCGATGTCGAAAATCCCGGGTTTTATAAAATGCTGGCTGAATGGCGGGCACAAAAATCGGAAGAGACCGGTCTCGATGAATCAAAAATATTACGGCATCCGGTAATGGCAGGTATTTCATCAAAGCTGCCGGTTACGGCTAATACATTGAAGGCGGTTAAAGGTATGGGTGGAAAAAAAATGCAGCAATTCGGCCCCGACATCCTTTCGCTGATTTTAAAATATAAAGTCGACAGGGGCGAGGCCATTCCAAACGACCCGGCACGTGAGGTTGAATATGCAGGTCTTGACACAAAGGAAATCAGCCTGAAAATGTTTAGTGAGAACCGCTCAATTGTTGACGTAGCAAAACGAAGGGGCTATGCAACATCCACGATTGAAGGACACCTTGCCCATTTTGTAGAACTTGGTGAGTTGGATGTGTTTGATGTAATTGATAAAGAAAAATATCATAAGATAGAGCAAATGGTTAAATCAGATACAAACATACCATCGGCTGCTGTTAAAGAAAAATTGAGTGAAAGTGTCAGTTATGGAGAAATAAAAATAGTAATGGCTCATTTGAGACGTTAGGATCTGCTTGCAATTACAAACAGTTTTTATACACTTACTTACAAACTCTTAGCGTTTATACATTACCTATGTAATAGCGAGCTTTTTCATGTTTTATGGTGTAATTTTGTCAAAACGTTACTGACAGCGTGACTATTGATAGTAGTCTTGTCAGTAGCTTAATTAAGCGAAATTTTTAACCAAAAAAATTAATGAGATGAAACGATTATTACTATTTGCCTTAGTTGTAGTATCGTTTGCGTTTACTGGCTGCAACAAAGATGAAGACCCTGTATCGCCTGAAGTTACAAAACTTAAAATTACCGAAAAACTTGATAAGCTCAATGTGCCACCGGCCATGCAAAACAGCGATAATGAAAATGCCAAACAAGCGGTTGTTTATGTTGAAGAGGTTAAAAATATTGCCAGCTACTTCGACTTTTTCGATGTACCTGATAATGCTGAGCACACAAGTTTAAAATCTACTATTAACCAGGATGAATACTACTGGACTGATGGTCAAAGCAAAATTTGGGAAATTTACACTGAAACATCTGGCGGATATACCTGGCAAATTGATGTTGACATGGGATATGGCCGCCAAAAATATCTTTATGCCGAAGAGGATAAAGATGGTAACTATGGCAATATGAAAATCTATGATTTCACGGGAGAATATTCAGCTTGGTTATATCAATACGAATGGACATTCAATTTGGCAGGTGATGCAACCCTGATTTTGGATTTTGCCGATGGATCGATGAAGTATGAAATAAAATCAAATGTCGATTATTCAGGATATGCAAAAATTTACATGTCTGGAGCTTTGTTCTACGAATTCCTTTGGAATAGTGATGGCAGTGGCTCTATGACTACGTATGGGGATAATGGTGAGGCTTTTCATGCTGAAACCTGGACAGAGGCTGATTTGTAAGTCGTTGTCCGTTTCTATGAAGCAACCCCGGCTGTGCTTGTTCGCAACCGGGGTTTTGCATTTATTTAATTCTTATTGAAATCCCGGCATCAATATTAAATTGCTGTAGCCAGTGTGAAGGCATCTCGCGGTAATGTTTTTCGGCGTTTTCGTAAGTCCAATATCTTACCGTGTAATCGTACGATAAGCTTTTGCGTGTTGCATAATAACCGGCACTTATTCTGACCCCGATATCGAAATTACTAAAATCGAAAAGTCTCACATA